>CAZPXE010000404.1:0-3667 GCA_964590545.1 uncultured Rhodobacterales bacterium
CCGGTCCGGCAGCATCGGCACCACGCGGTCGGGAAAGTAGCTGGAATTGCCGCGCTTGCGCGCCTCGCGATCCAGCGCAGAGCCGGAGGTGACATAGGTCGCCACATCCGCAATCGCGACCCACAGGATATGACCGCCTTCGTTCTTGGGATCCGTATCGGCAAAGGCGCAGCAGGCGTCGTCATGATCGCGCGCATCCGCCGGGTCGATGGTAATCAGGGGCAGGTCGCGCAAATCTTCACGCTCGCTAAGGCCCACGGGCTTTGCGTTGTCGGCTTCGGCCACAGCCTCATCCGGGAAATCATCGGGGATGCCATGCTGATGGATCGCGATGAGAGAGACCGCTTTCGGCGCACTCGGATCGCCCAGCCGCGCGGTGATACGCGCGCGCGGCAGACCCATGCGGCCCTTTGGCCCGGCCTGTTCAGCCTCGACCAACTCGCCATCCTTGGCGCCGCCGGTCGCGCCGTCCTGCACCTGCCATTCCTTGTCAGAGCCTTTGTCGATGGGCAGGATGCGCCCGCCCTCGCTCCGCTTGCGGAAGACCCCGACAATCTTGCGCGGATTGGCCCCGATGCGGCGGATCAGACGGGCCTCGTAGTTCACATCGCCCTCAGACACCGCCGTCAGCCGCGCCAGAATACGATCGCCTTGCCCGAGCGCCGGGTCGGCAGCGCGGGGGATCACGATCACACGCGGCTCAACCCCGCTGCCATGCCATTCCAGCGGACGCGCGAAAATGTCGCCGTCTTCGTCCGGCCCTGTCACTTCCAGAACGCTCACAGGCGGCAAACGGTCCGGGTCCTGATAGCTGCGCTTGCGCTTTTCCAGATGCCCTTCGGCTTCAAGCTCTTTCAGCACCCGTTTCAGGTCGATCCGGTCCGCGCCCTTGATCCCGAAGGCTTTCGAGATGTCGCGTTTCGAGGTTTGGGTGGGGTTCTCCGAGATCCACTCAAGGATTTCGGCTTTGCTGGGTATCCTGCTCATACCCCCTGCTATCACGGTGCTGTCAGAGGGTCATCGTCAAATCGGTGGCAAATCGGCGGCTGTATCCACATCGCGCAGGGTTTCGAGATAAATCGCCCCGCGATGCGGCAGTGAGGCGACGCTATCGGCCAACGCATGTTCCGTAGACCAGCGCGCGCCCTCGAAAATACGCGGTGGCAGGGCGCAGCGGGCACAATGCCCGACCAGCCAGAAGCCACCATCGGGTGCGGGGCCAAAGACCACATCTGCACGGTGCAGGGCCTTGAAAGCCTGCGCAATGTGGCGCTTTCGAATGCCCGGAATATCCGCGCCAATCACGCAAGCCGGACGGTCGCGCAACTGCCGCGCCATACGCGCGCCCAGATCACCGCGCCCTTGGCGAATACGCGGCAGATGTGCGGGGAATTGGCGAGAGGTCAGACCGCGATAATCCGGCGCAACCGCCAGCACCAACTCCCAACGCGGGTCTTCCAGCCGTCGCAGCAAGGCGCTTAGCTGATGCCGGAACCACCATGTCGCCGGGATCAGCCCGAGATCGCGCCCTAGCCGCGTTTTGACCTGCCCTGCGCGCGGCTCTTTCACCATCACCACAAGGCGTGGGCGTTTTGTCACGCGAAATAGTCTCTCAGGATTCGCCCATAAATCGCCTTGAGCTGCTCGATATGCGCAACCTCAACATGCTCATCGACCTTGTGCATCGACTGGCCGACCAGCCCAAACTCGACCACCGGGCAATGATCCTTGATGAACCGCGCGTCCGAAGTGCCGCCGGTCGTGGACATCTCAGGTACGGTCCCCGTTTCAGCCTCAATCGCTGCCGCCACGCGGGCTGACAGATCGCCGGGCGGGGTCAGGAAACTTTCACCAGAGACCTTGATTTTGGCGGTGATCTCAACACCGAATTCAGCCGCAATCTCAGCCGCTTCGCCCCGCAGCCAGTCCGATAGGGACGCGCCGGAATGGGTATCGTTGAAGCGGATATTGACAGCAGAGGAACAGCGAGCCGGGATGACATTATTGGCCGGGTTCCCGGTATCCACCGTCACAACCGCCAGCGTTGACGGGTCGAAATGGTCGGTGCCTTGGTCCAATTCATGGCTCGCCAGCTGATCCATCAGCCGCACCATGGCAGGCAAGGGGTTGTTGGCGCGGTGGGGGTAGGCGGAGTGGCCTTGCGTGCCGATCACCTCAAACCACGCGGTCATCGAGCCGCGCCGCCCGATCTTCATCATTTCGCCCATCGTCTCGGGGCAGGTCGGCTCACCTACAAGGCAAACAGACATCTGCTCACCCGCGCGCGCCATGTGGTCGAGCAGCGCTGTGGTGCCGTCGAGCGCATCGCCTTCCTCATCCCCGGTGATCGCAATGATGATCGCGCCATCAGGCGGAGTGGTCTGCACATAGTCAATCGCAGCAGCGGCAAAAGCGGCCACACCGGATTTCATATCCGTCGCGCCCCGGCCAAACAGCACGCCATCGACGATTTTTGCCGCATAGGGTGCGTGCGTCCAATCCGCATGATCGCCCGCCGGGACCACATCGGTGTGCCCGTTGAACCCGAACGTCTTGGCGTGTCCCTTGGGCCCCCAACGGGCAAAGAGGTTGCGGATTCCGTTCCGGTCGGCCCAGACACAGTCAAACCCTGCCGCGCTCAGCTTGGCTTCCAGAAGCGGCAGCGCGCCTTCATCCATCGGTGTTTCCGAGGCGCAGCGGATCAACTCTTGCGTCAGCTCAACTGCGTCAGTCGTCATCACCGTCCTCGTTTGCAGCCTCATCAAAATACGGAGTCATCTGCGCCACGATCACGGCGTTCTCGTCCAGCGCGCGTTGCATCAGCGCGCGCTCGTCCTCGCCAATCTCATGCCCCTGCGCCAGCCGCTCGTCCAGCGTGCCATAGCCTGTGACATCCAGCGGCGCAGTGTCGGCTTGCTTGAGGATCGCGACCGTCTCACGCACCGCCTCCGCCTCGTCCACCCCGCTGGAAAACACCATCAGCCCCGCCCCCGTCGCGCCATCGGGCAGCCCGTCACCGGGCTTGCGCCCGATTTCGACCGCCAGCGTATAGATTTGCTGGCGCGAGGGTTTCTTGGCTTTGGACATCACCGCTTAGTCGCGCAGCAGCTCGTTGATACCGGTCTTGGAGCGGGTCCGTTCGTCCACCCGCTTCACAATCACCGCGCAATAGAGCGAGACGTTATTCTTCGACGGCATCGAGCCCGCGACAACCACGGAATATGGCGGAACTTCGCCATACATCACTTCGCCGGTCTCACGGTCAACGATCTTGGTGGATTGGCCGATGAAGACCCCCATGCCCAGAACCGAGCCTTCGCGCACGATGCAGCCTTCGACCACCTCAGAGCGAGCGCCAATGAAGCAATTGTCTTCGATGATAGTGGGGCCAGCCTGCATCGGCTCCAAAACGCCGCCAATGCCAACGCCGCCCGACAGGTGGACGTTCTTGCCGATTTGCGCGCAGGAGCCGACAGTCGCCCAAGTATCGACCATCGTGCCTTCATCTACATAGGCGCCGAGGTTCACAAAGGAGGGCATCAACACCACGCCCGGTGCGATGAAGGCGGATTTGCGCACAACGCAGTTCGGCACGGCGCGGAAGCCCGCAGCTTTCCACTGATTTTCGCCCCAGCCTTTGAACTTGCTGTCGACCTTGTCCCACCAG
>CAZPXE010000405.1:0-3657 GCA_964590545.1 uncultured Rhodobacterales bacterium
TTGGGTGCTAAAGTTGGTCGCCACACAAAAGGGACCGCGGACGGGGAAAAGTTGGAACGACCATGTATCCGCGAAGTAAAGAAAGCCAGGTTTGATTGGCTCGACAATATTGGCCAAGTGTTCGATCACTTATTTGGAGCGAAGGAATAAACCGCTATGTCCGCACTAAAAATCAAAAAAGGCTCCACCAGCCATTCCGCCTATAACCTACGGCCCAACTTCTCCGACGTGCAGGAGCGGCATACACTTGCCGTTCTGGTCGACAACGAAGCGGGCGTTCTGGCGCGGGTCATTGGCCTTTTTGCTGGCCGGGGCTACAATATCGAAAGCCTGACTGTGGCCGAGGTGGATCACACCGGGCACCTGTCGCGCATCACCATCGTCACCACCGGCACCCCGCAGGTCATCGCGCAGATCAAGGCGCAGTTGGGGCGGATCGTGTCTGTGCATGATGTGCATGACCTGACCACCGAAGGTCACGCGGTCGAGCGGGAATTGGCGATGTTCAAAGTGACAGGTTCGGGCGAAAAGCGCGTTGAGGCGCTGCGCCTTGCCGATATCTTCCGCGCCAATGTGGTCGACAGCACACTGGAGAGCTTCGTGTTCGAAATAACCGGCTCACCCGAAAAGATCGACGCCTTCGCCGACCTGATGCGCCCACTTGGCTTGTCCGAAGTGGCGCGTACTGGCGTTGCGGCCCTCAGCCGCGGAGACTAAGTCCGCGCCCAAATGGGAAGCTCCGCCTCACAGTTCTGTGTTCTGCGAAGTTAATAACGTCAGCGGGCGCATCGCTGGTCTCGGGTGGTGCCCGACTTGCCCCAAGCGCTTTGCCCATCTCGCGTGACTTGCGCGGAACACCTTGTACCAGCACTTCGGCAGCGGCCGGATCGATATCCTGCACGTTTATTGCATAGGTTTGGCTTTTGGCCGACACCGTTTCAAACTGCACCAGATCCCCACTCTGATACCGTTTGGGAACGATAGGTGTCGCACCAACCGCTTGTTTATAGCTTGGGTCAAAATATGCGAGATCTCCTTGATCCTCGCACCAGATGACCGCCGATCCCTTAACGGGATCACTCCATAGTATGACTCCGAACATTCCTAGCCTTCTTTCCGCGGTTTAGACTATCGCATTAAATCCAATTCGCGCACCTCACCATTCTAACGTAGGTTGTTTCTTCAAACGACGTTTCAACCCAGCATCGTACGCTTGCATTTTGTGTCCACCTACGTATCCTTGATGCACAAAGAGCATCAGAGTTGACGCTAAGTAGCACCAGAAAGGAGCAACACTTCGCGTCAGTCACGAGCTGAACAACAATACGAACGACCAACAGGACACCAATGGCCCACCTAAATAAGTCGCCAGCCGAATTGCGCAGCATGTTCGGGGCGAATCTACGAATATTGGCCCGGGATTACCCTTCAATTTCAGAACTTTCGCGGCGGTTGGGGATTAACCGCACACAGTTTAACCGATACCTCGCCGGAGACAGTTTCCCGCGGCCTGACGTGCTGGCGCGTATCTGCGACTTTTTTGGCGTCGACGCGCGCGTTCTTTTGGACCCGGTCGAGAGCTTTGATACAGATCATGCCGTTTTGGCTGGCCCGGAATTGGGCGCGTTTCTGGGCGCCGGGCTGCTACCGCCCGAAACGATGTTCCCTAGCGGATTTTACAGGTTCACACGCAAGAGTTTTGTCGACAACACTCGGTTTGCGCTTGGGTTGGTCTGGGTTTGGCGAAATTCCAATGGGGCCTGTTTTATGCGCGGTTATGAAGCGCGCGAGGCCATACGCCAGCAAGGATTGCCAGTTGGCCCACATCTGCGCGAGTTTCGCGGCCTGGTGATGCAGCAAGAGAATGGCATTTCAATCATGGTATCTCGGCGCGGCGCAATGACCTCCAGCTTCAACTTTTTGCACCCGATGACTTCATTCCAAAACAATTTCTTTGTGGGATTTGTCACGCGCACCATACCGGAGGCCGTCGAATCCACGCGTGCGGTTCGGATGGTGTATGAGCATCTGGGCAGAAATGGTTCCGCAGCACGTGCCGTCGCGCGCCAAGCGGGACTGATCGAAGAAGACCAGATGCCCCCCTTCCATATTAGGATGCTCCACGCGGATAGGCCGTTCCAATAAAACGGCCTGAGCCCGGACTTTGATGACACGCATCCCGGTCGTCGGTTGACGCGCAACAGCCGCAACGGCGTTGCTGGTGTTGTCCATGTCGCGCTGAGAAAAGTGAGGTCGCACGCGGACCAGACGTGACCTGCTCCGCCGCGCTAGCCCTGTCGCACGACTCGCTGCAGGAGCATTCCCATGTCAGACGCCCAGACGACCACCCTTTCATCTGTTCGTGTGCCTATTGAACAGGCAAACGGGCTGCCGAACGCCCATTACATCGACCCCGGTGTCCATTCGGAAGAAAACCAGGCCCTGCTGATGAATGAATGGGCGGGCCTCGCCGTCGCCGCTGATGTCCCAGAGCCGGGGGACGCGCTGCCCCTTACCTTCCTCGGCATGCCACTGCTGCTCATCCGGGATAAAGACGACGATGTTCGCGTGTTCCAGAACACCTGCCGCCACCGGGGGATGATCCTTGTGGAGCAGGCGCGCAAGATCGAAGGCGCGATCCGCTGCCCCTATCATTCCTGGTGCTACTCAACCAAAGGCGCACTGGTCTCGACGCCCCATGTGGGCGGGCCGGGCCAGAACACCGCCGAGGGGATCGACCGTGATACGCTCGGCCTCGTGGAAATCCGCTCGCATATCTGGATGGATGTGGTCTGGGTGAACATTTCCGGCACCGCGCCAAGCTTTGAGGAGGCGAATGCCGATCTGCTCGCCCGCTGGGCCGAATTCTCCGGCAAGCCCCTCTATCACGGCGGCGCTGACAGCCGCTTCACGCTGGATGTGGCCTGCAATTGGAAGCTGGCGGTGGAGAATTACTGCGAGAGCTACCACCTGCCTTGGGTGCATCCCGGTCTGAACAGCTACTCCCGGCTGGAGGACCACTATCACATTGAACAGTCCGGTAAATTCTCTGGCCAAGGCACGCTGGTCTATCGCCAGATGGCAGGCGAGGACGGCACGGCCTTTACCGATTTCGATGGGTTGTCAAGCAAATGGGATACCGCCGCCGAATACATCGCCGTCTACCCCAACGTTCTGCTCGGCGTGCATCGCGACCACGCCTTCGCAATCGTTCTGACCCCGCAAGATACCGGCCACACGCGCGAACATATCCACCTCTATTACGCGACCGAGGATTCCACGCCCGAGAACCGCGCTGAAAATACGCGCCTTTGGAAAGAAGTGTTCCGCGAAGATATCTTCGTCGTCGAAGGCATGCAGCGCGGCCGCCATGCGCCCATGTTCGACGGGGGCCGCTTCTCGCCCGCGATGGACGGGCCGACGCACCTGTTCCACGATTGGGTTGCCGCCAAGGTGCAAAACTGGCGCGGGCAGGCACAGGCGGCGGAGTGAGCGCGCTAGACGCCCGGCTCCTCGACGCCCACGAACAGGGCGACGCGCAAGTCCTCATCACCCTCTACACCGAGGCCGCCGAGGCAGCGCCCGACGACGGCGCGCGCGCTTTCTTCCTGACCCACGCCATGGTTTTCGCACTGGAGGCGGGCGATCCGCGTGCTG
>CAZPXE010000406.1:0-3652 GCA_964590545.1 uncultured Rhodobacterales bacterium
GCCATCCATGACAATCTCACCCGTGATCGAGGCGCGCAGGGACAGCTTGTTGCCAATCTTCGGCGCGCTTAGCCCGTCCATACCTTTTTCCAGCACGAAGCCGCGGATTTTGCCGCCATGGGCTTCGGACTTGGCCCAGATCACGAACACATCTGCGATAGGCGCGTTGCTGATCCACATCTTCGATCCGGTCAGCTTGTAACCCGTCGCCGTTTTCTCAGCCCGGGTTTTCATGCCTGCGGGGTCGGAGCCTGCGTCAGGTTCCGTCAGGCCAAAGCAGCCGATCCATTCGCCGCTGGCCAGTTTCGGCAGGTACTTCCGGCGCTGATCTTCGGAGCCATAGGCATAGATTGGGTACATCACGAGCGAGGATTGCACCGACATCATCGACCGATAGCCGCTATCGACGCGCTCAATCTCGCGCGCGACAAGGCCATAGCTCACGTAAGAGCCGCCCAGCCCACCATATTCTTCGGGGATGGTGGTGCCGAGCAGGCCCATCTCGCCCATTTCGCGGAAAATCTCCGGGTCGGTGGTTTCCTTGTCAAACGCTTCAATCACCCGCGGTTGCAGCTTTTCCTGCGCATAGGCCCGGGCACTGTCGGCGATCATGTTTTCGTCGTCAGAGAGTTGCGTGCGCAGGCGCAGCGGGTCTTCCCAGTCGAACCCGGCAAGGTCCGGGGCATCCTTGGCGCGCAGAATTGGGGCTTCGGCGTTCATGTCATCTCTCCTGATTATCGGCGACTCGGTCGGAGGATATATTGCACGGGGCGCGCGAAATCTCTAACGATGCTTTTGCGCCAATCCATGAGGAAAGCTCATATGTCTACCGCCCGCCGCCACCTGCCCTCCACCGCCGCGCTGCAAGCGTTCGAGGCGGCGGCGCGCCTTGGCAGTGCGACTCAGGCGGCGGCGGAACTGTCACTGACACAAGGCGCGGTCTCGCGCCAGATCCGCGCGCTGGAAGACACTTTAGGCGTGGCGCTGATGGAGCGGCAGGGGCGCGGGTTGGTCCTGACCCAAGCGGGCGCGGCCTATGCGGAAGAGGTGCGAAAAGTGCTCGCCCATCTCAGCAAAGCCACAATTGCCCTGCGCACAAATCCGGGCGGCGGCACGCTGAATCTTGCAATCCTGCCCGCCTTCGGGATGCACTGGCTGGCCCCGCGCCTGCCCGAATTTGGCCGCGCGCACCCGGAAGTGACAGTGAACCTGTCGACCCGGCTTGCGCCCTTTGATTTCGCCACCTCGCCCTTCGATGCCGCAATCCATTTCGGGCGCGAGGATTGGCCCGGCGCGCACCATCTGCGCCTAGTGCCAGAAACCGTACTGGCGGTTTGCGCCCCCGAGCTTCACCAGACCCGCCTGACTGAACAGACCCTGCTGCATCTTGATACCCGCCCGCGCGGCTGGGCGCGGTGGTTCGCAGCGCAAGGGCAAACGATGCCCGAAGATCCGGGCATGACCTTCGACCAGTTTTCGACCATGGCGCAGGCAGCAGTGCATGGGCTAGGGGTCGCGCTGCTGCCAACCTTCGTGGCAGAGCCATATTTGCAGGCCGGAACACTGGCACTCGCTGCGCCAGATCGGCAAGACAGTATCGGCGCCTATTACCTTGTCTGGTCCAAATCCGCCGCCGCAAACGCCCCGCTGGACCTGTTCCGCGCATGGATCGGGAAACAAACTGTTTCTTGAAACCGCCGCAGCCGCCACAACCCTGCCTCAATTCGCCCCGGTTTTGACACAGTGCACGTTTACCAAAACGGAGGCGACGACCGCTATGTGCCGACCTGAGGTGAAGGATTGAGAGTGATGATGCTGCCCAAACGAATTTTTACCGCTGGCGCGTTCAGCCTTTTGATGGCCGCACCTGCGATGGCCGAAGAGCATGTTGTGATCTTGACCGGGTTCTCCTATTTCCCGGCGATCACCTATGCACAACCCGGCGACACGGTCCGCTTTGTGAACCAAAGCGGTGACGAAGAAACCGTGGTTGGCCGCGATGTTGGCTGGGTGATCGGTCCGCTTCAGGATCAGGAAGAGGGCATGTTGACGGTCAATGAGGAAACCGAACTCGCTTTCTTCTCGGCCTATATCGCATGCGAAGCAGAGCCCTGTGGTGAAGCGTCTGATGATCCCTCGTCTGATGAAGAATACGGCACATACGAAGACGCGCCAATCAAAGCCGAGATCACCTTTGAAATTCCAAATCTCGAGGAAGAGCTGTCTGACAGCTAGACCGAAATCGGAACAACCTGCACAACTACGCGTCACTAAACGCGCCCGAAATCTTGGATTTCAGGCCGCGTTGAGTGATGTATGTCTTCCGATCTGAAAACTAAAGCGTTTCGAGGAAACCTTGATTCGCAAATACCTTGCCGCGCTGCCCGCTCTTGGGGACATTCGCGATACTTGTGTCTGAATAATTTCTCGAAACGCTTTAAAGCACTACATCCGAAACATCGAATGCACTTCGGGCCAGCCCGTTGATATGGATGACATATCCCGGCTCCAAGACCAGCGCGGTTGCGTTGCCATTATCTCGCGCAAAAGCAAATGGCAGCACCTGCGCGTCGAAATCCGTGAAGCCAAAGCCGCTTAGGTCGATCTGATCCACGCCATTTTCGAAATCGACGATCCGGTTAAAGCCGCCATGCCCGTCTGACGCCAGTCCGAAGACGAACACATCCCGCTCGCCCGAAACAGAGCCACCGCTGAGGGTGTCGGCCCCGCGCCCCGCGATCAGGGTATCTTCACCCCTTTCCGCATATAGACCATCATTGCCGTCGCCGCCCTGTAGAAAGTCATTGCCTTCGCCACCGTTAAGGAAATCGTTTCCAGCGTTGCCCGACACGGTGTCATCACCCGAATTGCCGAAGACTCTGTCATCACCGTCGCCGCCAGAAGCGACATCGTTGCCAGCGTTCCCCGCGATAGCATCGTTCCCGCCATCCCCCATCAAGTGATCGTCTGCGGAATCTCCGAAAATCTCATCACGGCCTTCGCCGCCGTGAACCACATCTGCCCCCAGGCCGCCGAGCAACACATCGTTCCCATCACCGCCAAAAAGCTGGTCGTCTCCCTTGTTACCAAACAGCGCGTCATTTCCGATGCCGCCGGTTACGATATCGTTTCCATCGTCACCCAAAATGCGGTCATTCCCACCGGCGCCATCAAGGATATCATCACCACCGCCGCCAAAGATGCGGTCATCGCCGCTGTCGCCGTTTACGATGTCATCGTCAAAACCAGCGTAGATCTCATCTGCGCCGCTACCGCCTCGGATGCTGTCCCTGCCGCGCCCTCCATCCAGATAATCGTCACCTTGAGCACCGCCGAGACGGTCATCGCCATCTTCGCCAAGCAGCCGGTCATCACCGGTATTGCCACGCAAGAAATCGTTGTCGTCACCGCCAAAAATCTCATCATGGCCGCCGCCGCCTTCGATATCGTCATCGCCCTGATTGCCGCGCAGGATGTCGACCTGACTGCCGCCGGACAGCCGGTCATTGCCTTCGCCGCCCTCAAGCACATCTTGGCCCGCTTGGCCGGAGAGGATGTCATTCCCAGCACCGCCAATCACCCGGTCATTGCCCGCCTCACCACGTGCAATATCGTTGCCGTCATGCCCGACCAAGGTGTCATTGCCCCCGCT
>CAZPXE010000407.1:0-3633 GCA_964590545.1 uncultured Rhodobacterales bacterium
GGCTGGGTCGGCAAAGACTTCGCCAGCTACTACTGGCCCTATTTCACGCAGCCCTTCCTGATCGGCGATGCGATCAAGACCGTTCTGGCGCTGCTGGTTGTGGGCGGCGGCCTGACGGCGCTGAAAAAGCGCGGCTAAGCCGTTCAGAAAACAAATAGAAACGCCCTCGGCCTTGCGGTCGGGGGCGTTTTTCTTTGCGGGGTTAGAAGTCCAACTCGACCCAGACCGGAACGTGATCTGACGGCTTTTCCTTGCCGCGCACTTCCTTGTCGATCCCCACATCGCGCAGCCAATCGGCGCTTTGGGGGCAAAGCAGAACATGGTCGATGCGGATGCCATCATCGCGGTTCCACGCGCCTGCCTGATAGTCCCAGAACGAATAATGTTCCGGCCCATGCACCTGGGCACGGAAGGCGTCCGTCAGGCCCAGATTGACAATCCGCCGGTATGCGGCGCGGCTTTCGGGTCGCGCAAGGGCGTCTTCCCACCACGCCTCGGGCCGCCGCGCATCCTCGTCTTGCGGGATGATGTTATAGTCGCCCGCCATCAGGAACGGCGTTTCTTCTGACAGTAATTCGGTGGCGCGCGCCTGAAGCCGCTCCATCCATGCCAGCTTGTAATCGTATTTCGGGCCGGGGCAGGGGTTGCCATTGGGCAGGTAAAGCCCGCACACGCGCAGCGCCTCGCGCTCTCCCACCACGGTCGCTTCAATATACCGGGCTTGTTCGTCGCTCTCATCGCCCGGAAGGCCGCGGGTCACATCTTCCAACGGGTGTTTCGACAGCAGTGCGACGCCGTTGAAGGACTTTTGGCCGTGGGTTTCAAGGTTGTAGCCGCGCTCTTCGAATAGCTCGCGGGGGAAGCCCTCATCGACCGACTTGATCTCTTGCAAAATCGCCACGTCGGGCTGCGCCTCATCGAGCCAATCAGGCAAAGCCTGCGCCCGTGCCTTGATGCCGTTGATATTGAAAGTTGCGATTCGCATGGGGCGTCCTTCGCGGTCAATTGGCTGCTTCGCAGGGGTGTAGCGCGGAGGCAGGGGCCGCTTCAACCACCGCCGAAGGGCGATTTTGTTTACCCTTCTTTAAGGTTCTGTTTACCCTTCTTTAACGCCTCTCGCTTTGCGAGTGGACCATAGCGGGAACAAATCCTGTGGATAACATTTTCGCAAAAACTTTTCCCTCCAAAGAAAATCTCAACGGTTCATTAAGGTAAGTTAATTTTCTGCTGTGGATAAATCTCGGCGTTAAAACTTTGTTAGGGAAAAAACACTCGCTCCAATTTGATCCTCTGTGGAAGTGTATTGGTACATCAACCACGCAACCTATCGGAGAGTAAACGAGATGACTGCCCTCAAGAAAATCGAATTTGTTCAAGCGCATAGCGCGACTGTATCCCCGTCCATGGACAGCGGCGCTGGGATCGAAATGTACTCCTCCGGCTCTGCGCCTCGGGGCACAGATATCGCCTCCGGCGCCGGGGTCGAGATGTTCTCATCCGGGTCCGCGCCGCAACTCATCCAACACGTCGCAGCGGGCGAAGGGGCTGAGATGTTCTCCTCCGGCTCCGCGCCAACAGTCGCTCAGGTGGAAGGCGATCTGGTCGAACTCTTTTCATCCGGCTCGGCCCCGACAACAGGCACGACCTGCGCGGGCGCAGCGACCGGCCTGTTCTCGTCCGGGTCCTGAGATGCAGGTGTTCGGCGCACAGCAGGACAGGCACGCAGCCGGAAATGTGGTTGCGCTGAACGCCCGTCAACACCGCCAGCCGCTACGTCTGAGGCTGGCAGAGCATGCCCAACTCGTCGCGACCCAGCGGCGCGGGCAAGGGGATGTATTCTGGTTGAAGGAGAATGCAGAGTTTCTGAATATTCTCGAAGCAACCGACGCTGCGGATCATGCTAGCGATGCGCTGGACGTCTATTCTGAAATCTACGATCAGATTGATGTCCGGCTTGCAGACTACCCGCAATATTACCGCTTCATCCTCTCGATTGCCCTCGACCTAGAGGATCTAGGGATGCCCGGCACAAAGGCTGCTCAAATGTGCAGGTGGGTTCAGGCTCAGGATCTTCCCGGTGCAGAGATGTCTGATTTGCAAAGGGCAGAGGCGCGCCGTTTACTCGCGCGCCGCGGATTTCGGGAACAGGATCCTGCTTTGACCATGCGCTTGCAACGCTTCATGGCGCGGTCTGACACCTTCGCATTGCCCAATAGAAAAGCTGCATATGAGCTGACGCATATCGTTTTTTACCTGTCAAACTACGGTCGGCAAGACCCCGGCCTGTCGGCACAGGCGGTTGGCAGCCTAAAGCTGGCTGGTGTCCTCGCTTATCTGGATCAGAACTTTGATTTATTGGCCGAGATATGCGTCGCACTGCGCTATGCCGGGGTTGTTCCGAGTTCCATATGGGAAGATGCTGTATTGTGTACGTTGCGCGGGATCAAAGTGAGCCCCTTGTCTGAGGATGCAGGCTTCGCGTTTTCGCAGGACAACTACCATGACTATTTCGTTGCGTCCTGGATGGCAGCGTTGACTGGGGCCGAAGCGATGCCGGCAATGCTGCCCGGCACCAGCGCGCGGTTTGAGTTAGCCGCAATTGCCGGGAAACCGCTCGTCGTCATGAGCGCCGCTTTGTCCGAACTCTCAACCGATGAATGGGAGCAGGCGCGCCCTTATGCGTTTTCGCTGATGTCAGACGCGGATCGCAAGGTTCTTCAGGAAGCGGAAGACAGCGCCGAGCATTTTGATAGGTTTTACAGGATGTTCGCCCGCAAAACCCGTGTTACGTGAGATCCGCCCGATGCGCGAGCTCTGTCGCCAGATCGCCGTAGCCGGTATAGCGCCTCTCGAACCTTAGCCCCAATCTGTCGGCGCATTCACGGGCCTTGTCGGTCAGCGCGGGATCGTCAGTTTGCGCTTGATAGACCAGCTTTTCGTAATTGCCGAACAACATGTCGCGTAGATCCGGGTGGCGGTCGAGGCCCATGGGTTTCCACACGAAGGCATCGAACTGGCGCACAAGGAAATCCGTCAGGTAAAAGGCGGTCATTTCATCATCGGCAAGTTCGGCGAAGCGGTCATTGCCTTCGAAGAAGCTGTAGCAATGGGGCCCGGGGATCATCTCGACGCCCAACTCGGCGCAAGCCGCCTGAAGCAGACCGCCCGTGCCGCAATCGGCGTACACCACGAAGATATCAGCATAATCTGCACGGTGCTTGGCCACCGCCGCGCGCACTGCTTCGGTGATTTGTTCGGGGTAGAGGTGCAGTTTAGCGGGCAGACAGGTCAGGTCCATATGGTCCCAGCCATTCACTTTCTTGAGGTCCAGAATTTCCCGCGCCAACGCCCCGCAGGCGATCAAAAGAAGCCGGCCCCGCCCGGTTGGGGCGAGGCCGGTTTCCGTGAGGCTATCGTCGCTTAGCGACATTGGTCTTGTTAAGCCGACATCTGGTTGTGCTTGCGACCCACGAATTCCTTGGCTGTTTCCACGGCCACCGCCGCGTCGCGGCAATAGGCGTCGGCGCCGATGGCTTTGCCGAATTCCTCGTTCAAAGGAGCGCCGCCGACCAGAACGATGTAATCGTCGCGCAGGCCTTTCTCGACCAACGTGTCGATCACAACTTTCATGTA
>CAZPXE010000408.1:0-3609 GCA_964590545.1 uncultured Rhodobacterales bacterium
TCAACTGCCCTCAGTGAGCCGCCCAAGAAACTCTGTCAGATCATCCGTGTGGTGGTGGATATGGTCCGCGGCTGTGGCGGTTTCGGCGACATGGACCGTCCGCATTCCGAGCGCATGAGGCACGGCGAGGTTTCGGGGATCGTCTTCGAACATCGCGGCGCTGGCTGGGTCCAGACCGTCTTGGGCGAAGACTTTGGCGAAGGCCCCCGCCTCGGGCTTGGGCAGGAAGTCGGCGTGTTCAACGCCATAGACCGCATCGAACAGGCCCGACAGGCCGCGCGCCGCAAGCACGTTCTGGGCATAGGGCGCGCAGCCGTTGGTATAGACGATTTTGCGTCCCGGCAGGTTTGCGATATGCGCGGCCAGCGCCGGATCGGGGCTGAGCACGTCAAAGGAGACGTCATGCACATCCGTCAGGTAAGGGCCGGGGTCGACATTGTGTTCGCGCATCAGCCCGGCCAGTGTGGTGCCGTAGGTGGCCCAATAGTGGCTGCGCAAACGGTCTGCTTCAGCCCGGTTCACGCCGAGGCTGGCCTGCACGTAATCCGTCATCTTTACCTCGATCTGGTCGAAGAGGCACATGGCAGGCGGGTAGAGTGTGTTGTCGAGGTCAAAGACCCATGTGTCGATATGGGCGAAGTGTTGTTTGGGCATGGGCTCTGGAATAGCACGCGCGGGGCAGGTGACAAGGCGTTTGGGCCTCGCTAATGTCTTGGCTAGGTGACAAGACAAGGAATTTCACGCGTGACAGTTGTAAAACCTGCACCCACCGATGCGTATTCGATGATCCTCGCTGCGATCGACGAGGGTGTGTATAAGCCCGGCGATCGGTTGGTGGAGAGTGAACTGGCGGAGCGGTTTGGCGTATCGCGCACGCCCATTCGTGAGGCGCTGCAACGGCTGGAGACGCAATCGCTTCTGGCACGGGATGGGCGCTCGCTGATCGTGGCGTCGCTGGATCACAACCAGATGGCGGAGCTATATATTGTGCGGCGCGAGTTGGAGGGGCTTGCCGCCTCGCTTGCCGCGCGCCATGCCACGCCAGAGGAAGTGGCGCTGTTGCGCGCGATGGTGCAGGCGGATAATGCGCTGCTGAACGATCCGGCGGCGCTAAGCCGGGCGAACCGGCGGTTTCACAAGCAGGTCCATTTGGCGTCGCATAACCGCTACCTCGTGCAGCAGCTTGACTTGGTGCATCGGACAATGGCGCTGATGGCGACAACCTCGCTTGCGGCGGAAGGGCGTAGCAAAATCGCGCAGGCCGAGCATGATGTGATCGTGCGCGCGATTGAAAACCGGGATGAAGAGGCGGCGGGGGCGGCGCTGCGCGAGCATATCTCGGTCGCGTTCATGACGCGGTTGCAGCAAGACGCAGAGGCACGGCGCGAGGAGGCGTAGGGCCTTGCTGGGGTGCGGCTAGTCTTGCCCCGGCAGGCGGTTGGTTAGGTTGTAGGTCACTGTTTTGCACACGCCGTGCTGGGTCTTGTCCCAATAGAACGGGCGCGCGATGAGTTCATACAGCGCTTTGTACATCGCAAGTGTCGCGAGCGGGAAGTACAGGATCATCGTGGGTGCCCACGGGCGCAAGTGACGATGGCTGCGCGCGCGCGTGCCGATCAAGTGCAAGGCGAGCGTGCAAAGTTCTGCGCAGACGAAGAAGGCAAGCAGGCCGCCAAGCATTGTCCAATCGGCTGCCGGGTGGGGGAGACCCAATGCCAGCAGCCCGAAGGACCAGAACACCGGCGCGAGCATGAATTGCGACAGGGCCGTTAGGAAGAAAACCTGCAGCATCACAAAGCGATACAGGCCAAGGTCGCGCGCCAGCGCGCTGGGGCTGCGCATATGGACCGCCCACGTAATCGCGAAACCTTTGAGCCAGCGCGAGCGCTGTTTGACCCAAGGCCATGCGCGGTTGTTGGCTTCTTCGAATGTTGTGGTGTCGATCAATTCGGTTTTGTACCCACGGCGCGCCAGACGCAGGCCCAGATCCGCGTCTTCGGTCACATTATGGGCGTCCCAACCGCCCAGCTTTTCCAACACCTCGCGGCGGAAAAACAAAGTTGTACCACCAAGGGGGATCACGCAGCCAAGCCGCTCTAACCCGGGCATGATCAAACGCCACCAAGTCGCGTACTCGATGGTGAAACACCGCGCGAGCCAGTTGGATTTCGGGTTGTAGTAGTCGAGCCGCCCTTGCAGGCAGGCGACGTTTCGCGGCGCGGTGTGAAAGCGGGTGACAACCTCTTCCAATTGGCCGGGCATGGGAGCGTCTTCGGCATCCCATACCCCAATGATGCTGCCTTTGCAGAAGTCCATTGCATAGTTGAGCGCCCGCGGTTTGGTCAACAAACCGTCGCTGGCGGGCACTTCGATCACCCGCATCCAAGCGGGCAAAACCGTGCGAGCGAGCGTGTCGCGGGTTATTCTGTCGTCCTCTTCCAACACAAGAACCACGTCGAGCTGGGCTTTGGGATATGTCAGACTTGAGAGGCGCCGAAGGAGGGCTGTGGCGATTTCAGTTTCCCGAAGGAGGGGCACCATAATGGAGATTTTCGGTAACCGCATTATGGCTGGGGTGTCAGAAGTTGGGCCGGGCGCTTCGCGGGCTGATCCAATCAACTCGGCTCCAGCGGCCGCGATTTTCAGAGCCAGCACCATGATAAGTGTAACGGTGGCCAAAGCAGTCAGGGCCGCCATGAACGATCCGGGGGCGAGGAGAGCTGCGGTTAGAAGGAGGGTTGCCAACGTACCCATCCAACGCAGGCGCAAACGCGCGTTCTGGCCCCAGTTTCGACAGGATAGTGTTTCGTCGACGCGGATTTCCGCGCGGCGTGCCAATGCGGTGCCGTAGGCTTTTCGCAGCTCGACATGAATTTGGTCGTGTTCAGCTAAAACCGGCAAAAGCGTGAGCCCATAGTTCGGTGCCTTTTCAGCAACTTCATCGAACTGGTCGGGCCGCGCGGTCGCAACAAGGAGCACATCATCGAGTTGTAACCATGGGATTACAGAGTAGCGCACGCAGAAACTGCCCGTCAGCAGATGTGCCGACCGTGGGTTGGGGGGATCTGTTGTGAAATCAACCTTGCGCAGCGCGAATTGGTCAGCGAGCGCGTTTTGCAAGTGCTCGGACTCCAGCAGGCCCTCTGAGACGAGTATATCACCAAGTGGTGCGTCCACGCGGCGCTGCTGCTTAAGTCCATGGTCAAGATCGTCTTCGCTGATCGCCTGCATCTCGACCAGAATCTGACCAAGCGGGCGCATGTCACGCAAATCTGCGCTGACGACCCGTTCCGGGGCCGTCTCCGACTGGGCAAGGCGGAGGCGCTGCGTGACCATTTTTTGCTCCGTGGGCGTAGGTGCCCGTGGTCACATTGCGAAGAGAGGGTTAAGCGCGCGTTAAGGGTAATGATTTTTAGCGTTAATGGTGCCACCCGCCGCAAGCTGATTTGAGTTCAGATGATCTGAGAAATAATTGTAAAAGCAGGCACTTAGACCTGTTTTCTGACTTGACAGGCACATCGCTGGGAATTTCATCTTTCCAAGATGGTAGATGCATTAACCTTAACGCCGATTAACCTTAACGCCGATTAACCTTAACGCCGATTAACC
>CAZPXE010000409.1:0-3604 GCA_964590545.1 uncultured Rhodobacterales bacterium
CGTCGCCGACGCGTTGGAAATGTAGTGCAGCGGATAGGCGCAGCGCATATTCGCCGTCAGGCTGTCATCCTCGAAATCAAGCTCTTTGGTCTCTTCATCAAAGACCATGTTCTCGATCACGGTGCCGAATTTCTCGGTCGTGGCGAAAATCTCTGGCTCAGCCTCGGGGTTCAGGCTGATCGTCTTGGCATAGCAGCCGCCCTCGAAGTTGAAAGTGCCACGATCCGACCAGCCATGCTCGTCATCGCCAATCAGCGTGCGCGCCGGATCGGCGGACAGCGTGGTTTTCCCCGTGCCTGACAGACCAAAGAAAATCGCCGTGTCGACCGGATTGCCCGTCGCATGGTTGGCCGAGCAATGCATCGGCATGATGCCTTTTTCGGGCAGCAGGTAGTTCAGCAGGGTGAAGACCGATTTTTTGTTCTCGCCCGCATATTCCGTGCCGCCAATCAGGATCAGCTTGCGGTCGAAATTCATCGCGATAACGGTCTCGGACCGGCAATTGTGCTTTTCCGGGTTCGCCTGAAAGCTGGGGCAGTTGATCACCGTGAAATCCGCCGTGAACTCATCCAGCTCATCGCGCTCGGGACGGCGCAGCAGGTGGCGGATGAACAGGTTGTGCCAGGCCAGCTCGGTCACCATCCGCACATTGATCGCATGGGCACGGTCCGCGCCGCCCACCAGATCCTGCACGAAGTAATCGCCGCCCTCCATATGCGCGATCATGTCGTCATAAAGGGCGTCAAACCCCTCTTCCGACATCGCCGCATTGTTTTCCCACCAGATATTGTCCGCAACACTGGCCGATTTGACCACATGCTTGTCCTTGGGCGAACGGCCCGTGAACTTGCCCGTAGTCACAAGGAACGTCCCGCCCTTGCCCAGCGTGCCCTCGCCCCGCTTGATCGCAGTCTCAACGATGGCTGGCTCCATCATGTTGTAATAGACATCGCCCAGCCCGGTTATGCCTTGGTCTTCAAGCCGGAAATTGGGGTTAACCCGTCCATGTGTCATGGGAAATGTCTCCTGTGCGCCCGTTGCCGGGATGAGTTACTGCCGCGATTGCGCCTTCCGCGTTGCGGATGAAAAATCGTCTAACACGAGCATTTTACACATGAACAGGAGGCGCGTGTGGAGTTAGCGCCATCAAGGCCAAGTTTAGCGCAACCACATCCCCCGCGTGCGGGGCCTTAACCAAGATTGTGCGACAATTTAGCCATTCCTAAGGAATTTCGAGGCAAATGAGGACAGATGGTTTGGCTGATTCGCACTTGTGAGTTGATTCGACGCCCGAAATGCAGATTATGGCGGGAAAAACAAAACAATCGATGAGAGCAGTACAAGGAAACGGGCAATGAACAAGATTGCATTGGTAGATGACGACCGGAATATTCTCACGTCCGTGTCGATGACTTTGGAAGCCGAAGGGTTCGAAGTCGAAACGTATAATGATGGCCAAGCCGCGCTGGACGCATTTAACAAGAACCTGCCGGATATGGCTGTTCTGGACATCAAAATGCCGCGTATGGATGGGATGGACCTGCTCCAGCGCCTGCGCCAGAAGACGACCATGCCGGTCATCTTCTTGACCTCCAAAGACGACGAGATTGACGAAGTGCTCGGCCTGCGCATGGGCGCCGATGACTACGTGAAAAAACCGTTCTCGCAGCGCCTGCTGGTGGAACGTATCCGTGCCCTGCTGCGCCGCCAGGAAGTGCAAGCCGGCGAAGTTGTGGCCGAGACCGAAGAAACCAAGGTCATGATGCGCGGCGATCTGACGATGGACCCCCTGCGCCACGCGGTGACCTGGAAGGGCAATGATGTGTCGTTGACCGTCACGGAATTCCTTTTGCTTCAGGCACTTGCGCAGCGTCCTGGCTTCGTCAAAAGCCGCGATCAGCTGATGGATGTCGCCTATGATGATCAGGTCTATGTTGATGACCGCACCATCGACAGCCACATCAAGCGGCTTCGTAAGAAAATGCGTACTGCGGACGATACCTTCTCCGCGATTGAGACGCTCTATGGTATCGGGTACCGCTACAACGAAGAGTAAGCGCGGCCCATGTCGAGAGTAGAGAGGAGTTTTGTGAAGGACACTGAGCTTCCAACCCGCGAAAGCGAAGTGGTTTTGGGCGACGACTGGGTCTCGCCCAAAACCGAGGCGTCGGAGGAACTCTCCGTCCGTCGCAAACGTCGTGGGCTGCTGTCACTGCGCTCCTCTCCGCTCGCCCGCAAAATCATCACGCTCAACCTTGTCGCCCTCGCCATTATGGTGGGCGGCATTTTGTACTCTAATGCGGCGCAAAACTCGCTTTCCGAACAGCGCGAGGCATCAATTGCGATTGAAGCCGGGCTGATCGCGAACCTGATCGAAGTTCAATTGCCAGATGGGGACGCGGCCGGACTTGGTGCCGAAGGCGCCGCCGATATGACTGCAAGCCTCGAAAAAATTGACCTGAAGGCTGGGGGTGAAATCTTCTTGTTTGATGCGCAGGGCGCTCTGATCTCTTCGGTCGCAGGAGAGGCGCTGACTGTTGCCCAAGGCTTTGACAATGCAACATATCTTATGGATGGGCTGACGAAGCTCTGGAACTTGGTTGCCGAACCCTTTTCGATAGAAACGACAGTAACTCAATCCCTTGACGAGCAACTTGGCGCCTTTGTCCAGCGAGCATCATCTGAAAATGGCGTGACCAGTGCGCGGCTCGAAAGTGTAGATGGTTCATACTTCGCGGCCGGAGCGAGCATCGCTCGGGCAGGCGATCCGCTTGGCTATGTCGCGCTGACCAGTGCGTCGGGCGAGATTGATCAATACACCAAGCTTGAACGCGAACGCGTGCTGCAGATGTTCTTGCTCGCCACGCTCGTGTCCATCTCCCTCAGCCTCGTTCTCGCCTCGACCATCGCGAACCCGATTGCGGATCTGTCCGCCGCCGCTGATCTGGGGCGCGACAAGAACTCGCGCAAGATCAACCCGACACAGGTGCGTATCCCGGATCTCACCGCGCGCCCGGATGAAATTGGCCGCCTGTCCGGTTCGCTGCGAAAAATGGTCGCCGCGCTCTACACCCGTATCGAAGGCAACGAACAGTTTGCCGCTGATGTGGCCCATGAAATCAAGAACCCGCTCGCATCCCTGCGCTCTGCCGTCGGGACACTGCGTATGATCAAACGCGACGACCAGCGCGAAAAGCTGCTCGACGTGATCGACCATGATGTGCGGCGGCTCGACCGCCTCGTCAGCGACATCTCCAACGCCTCGCGCCTCGACGCTGAACTGGTGAAGGAAGAGGAAGAAGCGTTTGACCTTCTGAAGATGCTCGGCAATCTCGGCCAGTATCTGGGCGAGGATGCGCGCGGACGCGGCATCGATTTCATCCTTGATCTGCCCAAAGATCCTGTTCAAATTCAGGGGCTTGAGGCGCGATTGGCGCAGGTGTTCGTGAACCTGATCACCAACGCAATCTCGTTTTGCGAAGATGGCGATGCGATCCGGGTCTGGGCGCGCAAGCGACAGAACCGCGTGCTGGTCGTAGTCGAAGACACTGGCCCCGGCATTCCCGATCAAGCGCTCGCTAAAATCTTCAAGCGCTTTTACTCG
>CAZPXE010000410.1:0-3603 GCA_964590545.1 uncultured Rhodobacterales bacterium
TAGGCATCATCCCAATCGCGCATTCCTACCCCGCCTTATATTGCGGGCAAGAGGCAAGGAATTCGCCATAGGACTTGTAGTCGGGGTAGCTGAACTGCTCTGCCAACGGGTTAGAGCGCTTGCGCTTTTCCGCGCCCATATCGGCCAGCAACTCGTCGAAATGCTTGAAGTGGAACGGCGCCGAACACAGCCCGCCATAGATCTGCGCCGCAGGGCGTTCGTTGCGTTTCCAGCCCAGCATCATGTCGATATTGGCGTTCATCTCCGCCTCTGACGGCTGCTGCGCCAGTTGCCCATCCGCATAGCGCACCAGCCAATTCGCGATCATCTCCGCCGACAGAACCGTGCAGAACGACGAATTGAAGCCAACAAAGCCCATATCCGGCAAATCCGGGTTCACCGACAGACGATAGGCGCGGTATTGGCCATCCGCCTCAACCAGTTTCTCTTGATAGGCTTGCGGCAGATAGGGCACGCCCAGCTTCCACCCCACGGCCAAAATGACCGTATCCGCCTCAACCTTCTCTCCGCCGCTCAGATAGACCGTCTTGCTGTCATACTTTTCGATCGTGCCTTGGATGTTCTTCAGCTTGTTTTTTTTCAAAGCCTCAAACAGCCCCGGCGTCACGATGGGCACCGAGCATGACACCTCTTTCTCAATCGGGACCTTCGGCACCAGCCCGTACTTCTTCAGGCCAAGCTGCGTCTTTAGCAGTGTCTCAAGCCCTCGGAAATTGACCCAGACGAGCGGTTTCAGCACCGCCGCAATCACCCGCTGAAGCGGCCCCTTGCCCCATGCGTTGAACTGCTGCTCCTGCGCGCGCATATACAGCAGCCGCTTGAAATTGATCCCGCCCACGAAATACGGAACCCGCCAGACCGGCTCCAGATAGACCCAATGCACCGATTGCGCGCCGTTCTGCACCGCGTTCACAGCGATGTCGGTGGCGGATTTGGACCCGCCCAGCACCACAACACGTTTGCCTTTGATCATCGCTGGGTCGGTATATTCGGACGAGTGCATAACCTGCCCGCCCGCCGCCTCGAACCCGTCCTGACCGGGGTGATTGATGATGTTCTTGTCAGAAAACTGCCCGGTTCCAATGGCGACGAAATCGAAATCCTCGGTCCACTGATGACTGCCCGCCTCCAGCGTCAACGTCCAGCCGGGCTGGCCATCGGCGCGGCGGTCCATCGTGACCACATTGGTGTTCAGCCGAAACAGCCGGTGCAGATTGTGCTTGTCCGCATAGGAATGCAGATAGGCATGAACCTGCGGGCCTTTGGGCCATTCCGGGTAATCGTCGGGCATCGGGTGGTCGGTATAGCAATAAAGCTCTTTGGGCGATTGCGTCTGCACATCGGGGTAAGAGCGGCTCAGCTCCCACACCCCGCCAAAATCATGGCTGCGCTCGAACCCGACAACCCTGTGCCCGCGCGCGTCAAACGCCTTGGCGGCGGCAAGGCCCGAGACCCCGCCCCCGATGACAGCAACTTTTTTGCGTGAAACCATTGCCTTGCCCTTACGCGTCCGGCGGGGGCGGCAGGAAGTCAACCTCGTGCAAGGCCGACAGGCGCACCAATTCGTCCGGGTCCGTTACCCCGTCAAGCTGGCCAAACAGATCAAACAGCTTGCGCGCAGGCGCAACGCCGAACACGCAAGTGGCCTCCGCGCCAGAGCGGTTGAAAATCCCATGCGCCTTGCCCATCGGCATCTGCACCGTATCTCCCGCGCCCGCTTTGTGGGTTACGACTTCGCCGGTTTCATGGCCGAACTCGACCTCGAGCGCGCCGGACAGAACGTAAATCCATTCATCCTGCGTTGGGTGAATATGCGGCGGCACGAAGGTATCGGCTGGAATATGCGCGTGCCAGATAAAGGCGTTCGGGCTGTGCAGCTTGGGCGTATATGTTTGCCCCACCACATTCCACGCTGTGCCACCTACATTCCCGTCGGCGCTTGTCACTCCAATGTCCATTTTCGGCTCCCCCTTGTTTGTTCTTGGGCCAGTTTGGCAGGTCTCGCGATCTGTGCAAGCCTTGAACGTCGCGTACAATTTGCGTTTGCGGACATTGCCGTATCGGTAGCCATCGCCGGGGCGCTTCGAATGAATCGCGGCGAAAGGCCATTTCAATCAAAACCCAACGCGCCCGGCGTCTATCCAATATGCGCCGTCGCCTCGATTTCCACCTTCGCACGGTCCTCAATAAGCCCTGCCACGACAACCATCGACATCGCCGGGAAATGCCGCCCGAACACCTCGCGATAGGCAGCGCCGACCTCCGCCTGCGCGGCAAGATACTCGGCCTTGTCCGTTACGAACCACGTCAGGCGGGTCACATCCTCAACCTGCCCCCCGGCGGCCTCTGCAATCGCGCGGATGTTGCGCAGCGCCTGCCGCATCTGGCCAATGAAATCATCGCTGACGAAGTCCTTGTTCGCGTCCCAGCCGATCTGGCCGCCAATATGCAGCACACCATCCTTGGTCAGCACACCGTTGGCATAACCCTTAGCAGGCAGCCACCCGTCGGGGTGGATCACATCATGCGCCATTGTCTACCCTTTCATACGCGGCAAGCCCTGCGCGCAAAGCATCGCCCCACGGTGTCGGTTTGCCCGCCCTGTTCACATTCACCAATGTCGCAGCCGTCCTGAACCGCAACTCTTCGCCGCAATGCGCCGTCATCTCATAACTGGCCGAACTCGTGCCCAGCCGTGTCAGCCCCACCCGCAGCACCAGCGTGTCACCATGGCGCGAGGGGCGCACAAACTCTGTGTCGATCTGCGCTGTGGGGATCGATCCGGTCTCATGCAGCGTCTCAAACGGATGGCCCAGCGCCTCATCAAAGAACAACTCAATGCAATCGTTGATCATCTCGAAGTAACGCGGGAAAAAGACAATCCCCGCCGGATCGCAATGGCGAAACAGAACCTTCTGCGTCTGCTCAAAAATCATGCGCCGCCCGCCTTCAGCCGGAACCGTTGGATCTTGCCCGTCGCGGTCTTTGGCAACGCCGCGGTAAACACCACGCGGCGCGGGTATTTGTAAGGCGCGATGGCCGCCTTCACATGGTCTTGCAAAGCTTTGGTCATGTCGTCACCCGCCGCGACGCCATCGCTCAGAACCACATGCGCCTCAACGATCTGCCCACGCGCCTCATCCGCAGCCCCGATCACCGCGCATTCCGCCACCGCGTCATGGGCCAGCAACGCCGCCTCCACCTCTGGCCCGGCAATATTGTAGCCCGCCGACAGGATCATATCGTCATTCCGGGCGGCAAAATGGAAATACCCATCGCCGTCGCGCCAGAAACTGTCCCCGGTGATGTTCCAACCATCCTGCACATAGCCCGCCTGCCGATCCCCGCGCAGATAGCGGCACCCGGTCGGCCCGCGCACGGCCAACCGACCGACCTCACCATCCAGCGCCTCGGACCCATCAGCGGCGAGCACCTTGGCCTCATACCCCGTCACCGGCTTTCCAGTGCACGCAGGGCGGTGATCGTCGAAGCGGTTGGAGATGAAGATATGCAGCATCTCGGTCGCGCCGATCCCATCAAGCATCGGCTTGCCGGTCTTCTCGATCCACTCATCATATACAG
>CAZPXE010000411.1:0-3592 GCA_964590545.1 uncultured Rhodobacterales bacterium
GGGTTTCGGCGGCTTTGTGCCCCTCGGATGCATCCAGCCCGCACAGGCCCAGATAGATCGGAACCAGCATCAATCCCGCCCCATGCGCCATCGCGGCGAGGAAGGACCACAAGCCCAGCTTCGCGGGATGCACACGGGCCAGAAAGCGCGGGTGGCGTCGGGTATAAAGCAGATAGCAGCCCAGCGCGATCACGGCCGAGGCGGCGAGCACGCGCAGCTCCCACTGCCAATCCACGAGGAAGGTCAGCATCGAAAAGGGCAGCAAGATCAGCAGCATCGCGCCCAGATGCCCAATCGCAAGCATCCCCAGCGCCCGCGGCATCGCCTCGCGCGTGCGTTCCATCAGGCCCGCAGACACAGCCAAAGGCCAGCCCATGCCGGGGCTGAGACCATGGTATAATCCGGAAAGGATGACGGCCCACCAAAGGGCCGTCACCGACATGTCAGGAGACATGATTTAGACGTTCGGATAGCAGAAGCTGTCCGTGGAGCAATCGCCCCCTTCGAGCCGGATCTGGTGGCTGCGATAGCCTTCCGGGAAGGAGACGTGGAACTTCGGATCAAGCTCCAGCCCGCCGTTCTCGCCCACATGGGCCATGACCATCGAAGCGCCCCGCTCACCGGGATAGAACTGATCGTCCCACGTAGAGTACAGCGAGTTGGTCCAGTAGACGCGCTTGCCGTCGCGGCTGATTTCAACCATCTGCGGACCATAGCCGAAGTCGCGCCCGTCCGGGTGTGGGGTCTTTTTGACGATGCCGCCAATCTCGACCTTGCCCGCAAGCACCGGGTTCATCGGATCGGACACATCATATTGATGCATCTCACCCAGTCCCCAGCACGCGACATAGAGGTATTTGTCATCAAGGCTCAGGTCGATATCCGTCACCAATGGCGGCACTGCGCCGAAGCCTTTCAGCAAGTCGGGCAGATCATCGGCATCCGCAGGGACAGGATCGATGGTGATGGTCTTCTTGGCTTGCCATTCGCCCGCATCATCGCGGTACCAAGTGAAGATCGCGCCTTGCAGGTTGGTCGTGTCGACCACCACGCCGCAGAACCCGTATTCCTTGGCCGGGTCATGCGCTGGACGGATTTCGAGGGCCATCTGGTAATTCTCACCAAAATCGATGGTCTTGGCGACTTTGCGCGCGCGCAGATCCCAGAAGTGAATCGAGTGACCGTATTTGTTGGACAGCAGATCCTCTGGCACCACACCGTTTTCATACTGCGGCGGCAGGCCCCATTCGGAGGATACCATGTAGTCCCGCGGCAGGTTCCACCAGAAATCATAATGCTTGTCTTGCGCGCCGCGCTCCATCTCATAGCGGCCAAGAATGTCGAAGGTTTCACAATCCATGATGAAGATACCGGGAGGGCCATCCGTGCCATCTTCGCCGCCCCCACCAAGGGTCGAGACATAAATGCCTTCAGGACCGCAATGGATCGTGTGTGGGCGCGAATAGCCCGTCTTGGCCATCAACTCTTCTGGCTCAATCGTCTTGTGGATTTTCATATCCATCGGATCTTTGACGTCGATGATGTACATACGCGACGAGCGGATACCAGGAATGATCAAAAAGCGACGTTCAAGAAACGCGTGGCCGGTCAGCGGCGATAGCGCCGAAGAACATGCGTTCCAACCAAAATGGTGAAATTCATCGCCAAGGTTGGGCACAAACAACGAGTTTACAATTTCCCCATGTGTGTCGGAATTCGGGTCTACATCGACCACAGCAAGCCCATCGGGCCTGGAGCCATCGGGGCTGAGCATCAGCGTGAATGCCAGCGTTTCTGCTGGAGCCTCCATCGCCATTTGCGCGGTGGGATAGAAGGTAGGGTCTGGTCTTAGGTTCATAAATCTCTCTCCCTTTGGCGCGCCGCGACTCTTCGCATGTTGGCGGTGCACCCTGTCTTTGACGTCGCATGTCCGGGCATGGAAACCTTGTCTTAACCACTTTACGACATGCATAGAATTGCGGAGGGTCTAACGCCCTCTCAGGAACGAGCGTACCACAGAGATTTCATTTGTCAGACATTTTTTCCAACACTGGCGGGAAAATCGAAAAAATGTCCCGCTGAGATTGTGATTGGCCTAGGAAGGCGGGTTTGGCTAGCATAGCAAGAAACAGGTGACAACGAGACAATGACGACGGCGCAACTAATTGTTCTTCTTGGGGAAACCTGGCTTTGGATTGGTGCGGCGGTGGCGCTTATCTTCCTGACCATCGGGATCGACCGGGTCGACGCAGATGCGCGCGGGGCTTACGTGTTTCGCCCGCTATTGATCCCCGCCGTCCTGCTGATCTGGCCCTTGGTTCTGTGGCGCTGGTGGCAGATTGAGCGGCGCGGAGAGGTGACGCTGACTCGCTTCTCTCCGGTCCGGCGTTCCCATGGCGCGGCGGCTGTGGCGATGACGGTGGCTGTGGCGCTGTTGCTCGGCCTCAGCCTCACCGCGCGGCAGGATTGGCCCAGCGGGGCCGCGCCGGTGCAACTGACGCAAGGCGATAGCGAATGAGCGTTAAATACATCCCCGTCCAGTGGAACCCGAACAAGTGGATGTACGACGCGGTGATGCTGGCGGGCGTCTTTGCCTTCCTGTGGGTCTTTATCGAAGTCGCGCCCGGCGTGCTGAGCCATGAGCGGCCCATCAACCCGCAAATCCATAATGCGCGCGCCTTCGGGGCCTGCGCTTTCATGATGCTGACGATCATTCTGTGCATGGGGCCTTTGGCGCGGCTCGACGCGCGGTTCCTGCCGCTGCTGTATAATCGGCGACATTTCGGGGTGATGACGGCGGCGGTGGCGATGACCCATGCGGGCTATATCCTTGGCTGGTATTTCGCCTTTTCGGCAACGCCCCGGATGGAGGCGCTTTTGTCGGCGAACGCGTCCTACCTCCAGATCGCCGGGTTTCCCTTTGAAATCTTGGGGCTTTTTGCGCTGATCTGTTTGCTGGTGCTGGCGGCAACAAGCCACGATTTCTGGCTGAAGTTCCTAACGGCCCCGGTCTGGAAGCGCATTCATTACCTCATTTACCCCGCCTATGCGGCGCTGGTGGGCCATGTGGCGCTGGGGGTTTTGCAAGATCAGCAGACGCATACAGTCACCGCGCTGTTCATCGGCGGCCCGCTTCTGGTCTGCGCGCTGCATGTGGCGGCGGCGCTGAAGGAGGTCTCCAAGCCTGCCCCGGCACCGGCGGAATGGCGCGCGGTGGCGCATTACTCCGAGTTCGCAGAGGGCCGCGCGAAGGTGGTGATGCTCCCCGATGGTACACGCGCGGCGGTGTTTCTGCACGAAGGGGCGTTCAGCGCGATTTCCAACGCCTGCGCGCACCAGAATGGACCGCTTGGCGAAGGCCGGATCGTGGATTGCCTTGTGACCTGCCCGTGGCATGGGTTTCAATATGACGTGCGGACCGGGCAAAGCCCCGCACCGTTCACTGAAAAAGTGCCCACCTATCACCTGCGCCTGAACCGCGATGTGGTGGAGATTGATCCGAAACCCAACGCGCCCGGCACGCCCGTCGCCGCCCTCCCGATGCCAAAGGTGACGGCATGAGCGAGAAGCCTTTCTTCATCGGCTATCTACC
>CAZPXE010000412.1:0-3580 GCA_964590545.1 uncultured Rhodobacterales bacterium
AGCACCTTTTCTTCGACCTCATCCTCGCCATGGATCGGACGCATCCCGCGACCGCCGCCACCCCAAGAGGCTTTTAACATCAGCGGATAGCCAATTTCCTTGGCCTCCACCTTGACCGCGGCCATGTCATCGCCCAGCACTTCGGTCGCGGGGATGACGGGCACACCGGCGGCCACAGCGACCTTGCGCGCTGACGCCTTGTCGCCCAATGCGCGCATCGTTTCGGCCCGCGGGCCGATGAAGGTGATCCCATTCTGCTCGCACGCATCCACGAAGTCCGGGTTCTCGGACAGCAGGCCATAACCGGGATGGATCGCATCGGCGCCGCTGGCCTTGGCCACGCGGATCATCTCATCAATCGCCAGATAGGCCGCCACCGGCCCCAGCCCCTCGCCAATCCGATACGCCTCATCCGCCTTGAACCGATGCAGGCCCAGCTTGTCCTCTTCGGCGAAGACAGCGACAGTCTTTTTTCCCATCTCATTGGCGGCGCGCATAATACGAATGGCGATCTCGCCGCGGTTTGCGATCAGGATTTTCTTGAACTCGGGCATATGGCAGTCTCTTTTGAGGTCAGTTGCGGCGAACTATGAGCATTCGCTGACGGGGCGCAACCGCGTAAACTGGGTAGTTTGCCCCGATTTGTAACCGACGGCACAAACCGCGAAATGCACTCGAAAGAACTGGTTAACCTTCGACATGAAACGCGAATTAATCCTTCGCCGCGTCAGCAATCAAGCGAAAATCCCTTCAAAGACGGTCGACGTCTGTATGCAAAGAACCGCGCGCTGCCGGGCCTAACTGCGACATCCCGGCCCGTCATATTGGCCAAGTGGGACCGTCACGACGCGCCTAATGCGGAAGGCAAACTCTGCAAATCCGCGACGCCCATCTGTCCCATATTCGCCTCTAGATCCTTGCGCAGAATATCCACCAGATGATCCGGCCCCAGGTCAAGACCCAACGCGCAGATCGCAAAATGCCAGGCCCGGCCCATCATCACGAAATCGGCCCCCAGAGCGCGGGCGCGCAGGATATCAAGCCCGGTCTCAACCCCGCTATCAAAGACAATCGGCAGGGTGGTTGCTGACCTGATCTGAGGCAACACCTCGATCGTTGCGGGCGCGGCATCAAACTGCCGCCCGGCATGGTTCGACACCCAGATCGCATCGACCCCCTCCGCCTCAAGCTTCGGTGCATCCTCGGCCCGCATCACGCCTTTCACGATCAGCTTGCCGTCCCAATGCGCGCGCAGCCATGCCAGATAGTCCCAATCCGGCGCGGCGCGCAGCAGGTAACCCACATGCGCGGTCGGCGGCAGGCTTTCCTGTGCGGTGCCTTTGACGTATTTTTCCAGCGTGCGCATATACGGCATCCCGTTTCGCGCCATCGCCAACGCCCAAGCGGGCCGCCGTGCCACCTGCGCCAGCAGACGCGGCGTCAGAGCAGGGGGTGAGGTCAGCCCAGAGCGTGTCTGCCGTTCTCGGCGCGACGCGACGGGCACATCCACCGTCAGCACCAGCGTTTCAAACCCAGCGCCTTTGATCCGCGCCAGCATGTCTTTGCGAATATCAGGATCGCGCGGGGGGTAGAGTTGATACCACGCCTCTGGCCCGATCACATCCGCCACATCCTCCGGGCTGGCCGCCGCCACGGTCGACAGGCAAAACGGCACCCCATGGCGCTTGCCCGCCTGCGCCAGCGCCCGCTCCGCCCCCGGCCACATCAATCCCGACATGCCAATCGGCGCGATCCCGAAGGGCAGGGGGTGGGTGCGGCCAAGCAGGTCGGTGCTCAGATCGGGGCTCACCTCCCCATGCAGGATCGACGGCAGGAACGTCACTGCATCCAGCGCCGCCCGGTTCCCGGCCTTGGTCCGCTCATCCCCGGTGCCGCTGTCGAGATACTCCCACACGAACTTGGGCACCCGGCGGCGGGCGCGGGCTTTCAGGTCGGACAGGGCGGGGTAGGTGGAATGGAGGGTCATGTAACGATCAAGTCCAGCGGTCGTTCTATAGGGCGAAGACAAACGCCCGCGCGTTTTGCCTGAGGCAACCCTTTGGCTAAACGGGGCCGGTTCGGGCGCTGGTCGGCGGTGCCTTGCTTTACCGACATCTGAACAAAGTGCTGCAAATCAAAAGTCATCCCACTACACTTAACCTTGGGTTTGAGTGAGGGAGTTATCATGAGCGAGGTCATATTAGGAGCACTCTTGTGCAGTTTCCTCGGCGGCAGTGACGCCGAAGTCCCGGCGTCTTTCAATAACCTCGACACACGCCGCTCTATCCGCATCGATTGTCTGACCGATGATTACGCCTTCGAATTCGGCCTCGACAAACGCTCCTCCCGCGACAGCATCCACCAAGCGGTCTTCGCGGCTGAGATGACCAATACCGACCCCTTCGTCATCATCATCGACCGCGACGGCGTCGAAGGGCGTTTCGAACAGGAACTCCGCATCGTGGCTGATGTGCTGGATATCCGCTATGCCCGCTGCTCCGAAGATTTCATCACGCGCTGGGCCGCCACCTCCGGCTTCCGCCTCGCCGGGTTGGACAAATCGCTCGACGACCTGCCCAAACCCGCCGCCGCCGTTCAGCAAAACTGCCCGATCCTGTCGCTGATGGATGACACCCAGTAACCCCGCCCCGGGCTTGATCCGGGGCCTCGACGCCAAAAACGTTCCGGCCCGGACCTGATCCGCAGCCTCGATAGTTCTTATGTCGCGCTTCGATCCGCGCGGCCCCGGGTCAAGCCCGGGGCGGGCAATTCCCTTTGTGAACGTAACAAGAACGTCCCTTCCCATCGCCCCATCCCCGCGCTACACTGCTCCACATGAGCAGTTTTGACGATATCGACGCCTTCGAAGGCGCAGCTTCCCTGTCCCAGCGCGCCATGGCGGCGCGGCCTGCGCCCTATCTTGACGGGCTGAACCCCGCGCAGCGCGAAGCGGTGGAACAACTAAACGGCCCCGTGCTGATGCTCGCCGGGGCAGGGACGGGCAAAACCCGCGCGCTTACGGCCCGCATCGCCCACCTGCTTAGCCAAGGCACGGCCCGGCCCAACGAAATCCTCGCCGTCACCTTCACCAACAAAGCCGCGCGCGAGATGAAGAACCGCGTCGGTGCGCTGCTTGGCCAACCCGCCGAAGGGATGCCGTGGCTCGGCACCTTCCACGCGATCTGTGTCAAACTTCTGCGCCGTCATGCCGAACTGATCGGGTTGAAGTCGAACTTCACCATCCTCGACACAGACGACCAGATCCGCCTGCTCAAACAACTGGTCTCAGCCGCGAATATCGACGACAAACGTTGGCCCGCCCGGATGCTTGCCGGGATCATCGATGATTGGAAAAACCGCGCCCTGACGCCGGACAAAATCCCCACCGCTGACGCCGGGGCCTACAATCACAAGGGCATTGAAATTTACGCCCAATACCAACGCCGCCTGAAAGAGCTGAACGCCGTCGATTTTGGCGATCTGCTGCTGCACATGGTCACGATATTTCAAACCCATGACGATGTGCTGACCCAATACCAACGCTGGTTCCGCTACATCCTTGTGGACGAATACCAAGACA
>CAZPXE010000413.1:0-3570 GCA_964590545.1 uncultured Rhodobacterales bacterium
GACCGGCACCCCACATGGCGCGATTGCCCCTGCCCGGCCTGCGGAAAACCGGCGAAGCGTGAAACGGACACGATGGACACCTTCGTCGATTCGTCTTGGTATTACGCGCGTTTTACGGCCCCCCGCGCGACCACGCCGACGGTTATGGAGGATGCCGAGTATTGGATGAATGTCGACCAGTATATCGGCGGCATTGAACACGCGATCCTGCACCTGCTGTATTCGCGCTTTTTTGCGCGCGGCATGCAAATCACCGGGCATTTGCCCGCCAAATCCGCTGAACCGTTCGACGCCCTGTTCACGCAAGGCATGGTGACCCACGCGATCTATGCCACCGAAGGCAAGGATGGCCGCCCGGTTTATCACTACCCCGAAGAGGTCGAGATGCAGGACGGTGAAGCCGTTCTGAAAGATAGCGGCCAAACCTGTCAGGTGATTCCCTCGGCCAAAATGTCGAAATCCAAAAACAACGTCGTGGACCCGATGAACATCATCGCCAGCTACGGCGCGGATACGGCGCGTTGGTTCGTGCTGTCCGACTCGCCCCCCGAACGGGACGTTGAATGGACCGCCTCTGGCGCGGAAGCCACGTTCAAGCATCTGGGGCGTGTCTGGAATCTGTGCGACCGGATCGGGCAAATGGACCGAGACGCGCCCGGCACGGGCGATGAAGATCTGCTGCGCGAGATGCACAAGACCATCCATGACGTGACAATGGGCGTGGATAGCTTCGGGTTTAACGCGGCGATTGCAAAGCTTTACGGCTTTACCAGCACGCTGTCTAAGTCCAAAGCCAGCTACAAAACCCAACGCGAGGCGGTGATGGTGCTGGCGCAACTGATGGCGCCGATGACCCCGCACCTCGCCGAAGATATCTGGGCGCATCAGGGCGGCGAAGGGCTGATCTGTGAGGCGGGCTGGCCGCAAGCTGACGACGCGATGCTGGTGGATGACACTGTCACCATGCCGATCCAGATCAACGGCAAACGCCGGGCGGAAATCAGCGTGCCGAAAGATATGGACAAGGCAGAGGTTGAAACCCTCGCGCTTTCGCAAGACGCTGTGGTGAAGGCGCTGGACGGGGCGGCGCCCAAAAAGGTTATCGTTGTCCCCGGCCGGATCGTGAATGTCGTCGTTTAACCGCCGCTCCCTTCTTCTGACCCCGCTCGCGCTCGCCGCCTGCGGGTTCACGCCGGTTTATGGACCCGGCGGGACTGGGTCCAAACTGCAAAATCAGGTACTGGTCGCGGCCCCGGATGATCGCGACACCTTCCTTTTGGTGCGCCGGATCGAAGAACGGCTGGGCCGGGCTGGCACGCCCAGCTATACCCTGTCGCTGACGCTTCAGACCCGGCAAGAGGGGCTTGGCATTGACCCTGACGGCAACATCGACCGCTTTAACCTAGTGGGCGTCGCAGGCTATGCGTTGTCAGATACGACCGGAACAGTGCTTACCTCTGGCACGGTCAACAGCTTCACCGGATACTCGGCCACCGGCAACACAACCGTTAGCCTCGCATCGGAACGGGATGCGCGCGAGAGGTTAATGATTATCCTCGGCGATCAAATTACCGCGCGCCTGCTGGCAGCTCCTTTGCCCGCATGAAGCGCGCCGTCCCCTTCCGCGCGCCTGCATCGACGGGTTTCAAATACCTCGGGGGAATAAGCAGCGCGGGGGCAAAGCCCCCCATCCCCCCGCAGGTCACGGCATGAAACTTTCGGCCAGAGAGGCGGCGGGCTATTTCGCCAAACCCAGCCCGGATGTCGCGGGTCTGTTGATTTACGGCCAAGACCCAATGCGCATCGCGCTGCGGCGGCAAGAGGTGATCAAGGCGCTGATCGGCCCTGAGGGCGAAGAGGAAATGCGCCTGACCCGAATCCCGGCAGGCGAGTTGCGTAAAGACCCGGCGCAGGTGCTGGATGGTCTGCGTGCGGTCAGCTTCTTCCCCGGCCCGCGGGTGGTGTTTGTTGAGGATGCCAATGACAACGCCGCGCCCGCGATCCTTGAGGCGTTGGCCGATTGGCAACCTGGCGACGCGCATTTGATTGTGACGGCTGGGGCGCTCAAGAAAACCTCGAAGCTGCGCAAGGGGTTTGAGGTGGATAGCAACGCCTATGCCACCGGGATTTACGACGACCCGCCCTCGCGGGATGAGATTGAGCGCACCCTGCGCGACGCAGGCCTGAACGTCCCGGACCGGGATATCATGGCCGCGCTTACCGACCTCGCTCGTGCGCTCGACCCCGGTGATTTCCGCCAGACGATGGAGAAGCTAGCGCTATATAAGCGCGGTGATGACACCCCGGTGAGCGCCGAAGACATCGCCGCCTGTGCGCCCGCGAGCACCGAGGCAGAACTGGACGACATCCTGCATGTGGTCGCCGAGGGGCGCGCGCCCGAGATCGGCCCGGTTCTGCGCCGGTTGCAAAGCCAGGGCACGAACCCCGTCGCCCTGACCATCGCCGCTACGCGCCATTTCCGCACCCTGCACACAGCCGCCTCTGCCCCCGGTGGGGCCGCGTCCGGCATCGGCCGCATCCGTCCGCCCATCTTCGGCCCGCGCCGGGACCGGATGGTCCGGCAGGCGCAGGGCTGGGGCGCGCATAAGCTGGAAACAGCGCTGTCGGTGCTGATGGACACGGACCTCACCTTGCGCTCCGCCGCGCAAACTGCCCCGCAAATGGCGCTGGTCGAACGCGCCTTTATCAGGCTGGCGATGCTGGGAAATCAGCGACGCTGAAGTTCAACTGGAAGGCGCGAACATAGCCATCATATCGGCTTCAGTCATCTTATGGGTCTGTTCGGCGAAGGAATAGCCACCGGGCTTGCGATCAATGAAAATCTCACCTGTCAGGGGGATGCCCTCTGCATCGTCCAGCGTGCCCAACGCCACATGGCATTCGCCCTGCTTCGGTCCCGGCACGGTAAGGCGGTAGAACAGCGAGCTTCCGCAATGCGCGCAAAACCCCCGCTCGGCCCAGTCAGATGATTTGAACAGCGCAAGGCCCGTATCATCGGTGATGGTGAATGCGCCCGCTGGCACTTCCACCGCCAAATACACCCCGCCGCTGAACTTACGACACATGCCGCAATGGCACGCCCCGGTTTCGGTGATCTGGGACGTGATTTCATAGCGGACCTTGCCGCAATTGCATCCACCTGTGCGCGCCATGTCGTGCCTCCTTCGGTTACTGTTACCTCAGGTTAGCAGGTTCTCCTGCCAAATTCGGTCAGTATCCCGGTCCAGCCCAGCGCGCAGCCTGTTCCCCGGCCCATGCGCCCGTGGCAAAACAGGCAGTGAGCAGCCAGCCACCCGTCGGCGCTTCCCAATCCAGCATCTCGCCTGCGCAGAACACGCCGGGGCGGTCCCGCAGCATCAAGGTGGGGGAAAGCGCGTCGAAGGAAACACCGCCAGCGGTGGAAATGGCTTGGTCCATGGGGGCGAGGCTTTGGACCGGAATGGGAAGGGATTTGACGAGCGCAGCCAGTGCTATGGGATCGTCAGGCAAAGGCCGCGCGAATTCCTGAAGCAGCGCAATCTTGGCCGGGTCCAGCTTTAAGGTCTTGCG
>CAZPXE010000414.1:0-3561 GCA_964590545.1 uncultured Rhodobacterales bacterium
GCCATGTCTCGAAACGCTTTAAAAAGCCAGCCCGTGCGGGCGGTCTGGCTTTGGCATGGCGGCTTGCCCTTGATTCCATGCCAAGCTGTCTTGATCTGACAGAAGGTTTTTGAACGCTAGAGCCGTTCCCGGCTACTCCAAATCATGCGCGGCCAGTGCGCGCTGAATTTCCCGGCGAACCAGTTTGCGCACGTTGCGGGTGATCCGTTCCCCCAGCGCGCCTTGCAATTCCTCGCGAACAATCTCGGCCACCATGTCACGGAGCGCTTCTTCGTCGAGGATGTCCGGCTCTTCGGTCAGGTCGAGCGCATCTTCTTCGGCCGCTTCAGTGAAGGCCGCATCTTGTTCAGGTTCGTGCGTCGCGGCGACAGGGCCGAAATCTCCGAGCCGATCATCTGGGCCGAATATGGGCGGTTCGGGTTCGCTGGCGACCTCTTCCTCGTCCTCATATTCCTCGGCTTCAAGCAATTCCGGCTCGGGCAGCGCAGGAGATGCGTCCGTACTTTCTGCCACATGATCTTCCCAAGCCAGCGTCGGGGCTTGCGTGCCGGAATAAGCATCTTCTGTCGCGACGCCATCCGGTTCCCACGTGTCCTGACGCTTGCCGATAACAGCTTCGAGCGCGGCGATCTTGGCACTCAGGCTCATCGGATTTTCTTTGGCCTCAACGATGATGGCATCAGGGCTACTGAGTGAATCGCGCGTTTCGGTGGATTCGGCGTCTGGGGTCTCGGCGTCTAGAGTCTCGGCCTCTGGAGTTTCGGTATCGGGGGTCTCGGCGTCGGGCCTGTTTTCTGCGGTAAGCGCGACAAGACGGGCCGCGGTGCGCGCATTCTCGGCTGCCAGCGCATCTTGATCCGGGCTCGCGTCCGCCTCGATTTCAGGGGGGGCGAGCTGTGCCTGCGAATCAGGTTCGTCGGCCTGCTTAGGGGCTTCGTCCTCGGGCGACATGACTCGCAGCGCCGGGGTAAGGACCAGCTTGGTGCGGTCCGCATCGCTCTGTGGTTGCGATGCGTTTTGGCTCGCTTCGCCTTCGGTCATAGACTTTGCTGTGACACTGGCGCGATGGGCTTGCTCATGCGGTTTTTCTCCGGATACGAGCCGGCGGATCGACGCAAGAACGTCTTCCACCTCTGCGTTCGACACGGGGTCTGACATTTTGTTTTGTCCACTCTTTCCTCACCTTGACCTTAAGCCAAGGTTCAGATTCTCACAACAGATAGGACGAATTGTTAGTCTTTTTGCAGCGATTTCAGCACACGGTCCAGTTGCGCCCCTTGTTTGGAGCGTTTGAGCGGAGCGTCTTTCACCAGATTGTAGTAGGCATTAGGGTCGTATTGCTTGATGCCAAGACGCAGGTCAGACACCGTCAATCGCCCCATGGCGGATAGCACTGTGTACGCCGCGACGTAGCGGTTCGCCTGCGCCGCAATCTGTGCCGCTTGCGCATCCAGCAACGCCTGTTCGGCGTTCAGCACATCCAAGGTGGTCCGCGCGCCCAGTGTCGCTTCTTCGCGAACGCCTCGGAACGCGACGCGTGCTGCGCGAATGCGTTCAGCGGTCGCTTGCAGCTGTGCGGTTGCCACTTGGTACTGCGCGTATGCATCCCCAACCCCGCGCCGAATCGTATGCCGCGCCACGTGGAGGTTGCCGCGCTGCGCATCGCGCTGTGCAATTGCGGCGCGTGTGGCCGAGGCCAAAGCCCCGCCCTGATAGATCGGTCCGCTCAGTTCCAACCCAATCGCCGCACTGTCGACATATTCATCCGTGCCGAAGGTCTGCGATTGCTGCAACCGCCCGGTCAGGTCCAAGGTCGGAAGCGCAGATCGCTCGGCCTGTTCCACGGTCAGTTCAAGCGCCGCCACCTGATGCTGCACCTGACGCAGATCCGGGTGATTGCGCACACCAATGTCTTTGGCTTGGGGGATCGATCCTGTCAGCTTCGGCAGTTTCCCGGGGACGGCCAATTGCCCTGGCTTGCGTCCTACGGCTTCGGCATATGCCTCTTGCGCCTGAACAAGAGCGCCCATGGCAGAGGCCAGTCCGCTGCGTGCTTCGGCCAAACGCGCTTCTGCTTGTGCGACGTCTGTGCGCGTCACCTCGCCCACTTCGAAGCGATCTTCGGCAGCGCGCAGTTCTTGGGTGATCAAACGCAGGTTCGACTGGCGCAGCGCGACGTTCTCTGTGGCCTCGCGCACGCTGAAATAGGCGTTGACGGCACCCAGGAGCACGCGTTGTTCAATCGAAATCAGCTGCTGGCGCGTGGCAAGCACCGTTTCCTTCGCGCTTTCAATGGCAAGCTTCGAGCGGTTGCCATCCCACAAACGCAATCGGGCGTTGATGATACCATCGATACTTGTGCCGAAGCTGCTGAAGTTGATCGAGCTATTGCGTCCTGACACGGAGTTTCTGTTCGAGCGCGAGAATGTCACGGTGTAGTTGATTATCGGACGCAGCGCAGCAATCTGTTCCGCGACACCTTCGTCGGCGGCCCGGAGCAGCGCGCGATTCTGTGTCAGAAGGCCGCTATGGTAATAGGCCCCGATCATCGCATCGCGCAGGGTCTCAGCGGCAGTAAACGCTGGCGCGAAAGCTATCGCACCGCCAAGGGCGAGGCGCGCGGCCAGCCCCCGAATTAACTTCACCATGTGTTGCCTCATGCGTTTTCGAGCGCTTAATTCAGTGCTTCAATAACACATTCTATCTACAGGGAAAACGCTGGATTTTTTTGAAATCCTGGCAAGACCGGCGCGCTTGCGTTGAAGGCTGGGCGCCAGTTCAGTTGACCGTCCATTTTGTGGCCAATTTTAACCACGCCAAGCACACCCTCCATGAACAATGCGGCAATACGCCCACCGTCTTTGAGTTGCTCGCTTAGGGTGCTGGGCACATCATGCACAGCGCCTTGCAAGACGATCACGTCAAATGGCGCGTGTTCCGCGGCACCATCGACCAAAGCGCCCTCCTGCACCATGACATTGTCTGCGCCTTGATGAGAGAGCAGCTCCGCAGCTTCGCGGGCCATAGCACTGTCTTCTTCTATCGCAATCACGGCTTCGGCCATGCGCGCAATGACTGCGGCTGAGTAACCGTAGTTGCAGCCCAGATCGAGCACCAGTTCACTGGATTGAATGTCCAGCGCATCCAGCATTTTTGCCAGAGTGCGCGGTTCGAGCAAAACGCGATCATCGCCAAGGCCCACGTTTTCGCCCGCATAAGCCGCTTCGCGCAGACTGGTGGGAACGAACTCTTCCCGCGGAACAGCCAGCATGGCTTCGATGATGGGAAATTTGGTCACATCTGAGGGACGTACTTGCGTGTCGACCATCATGGTGCGCCGCGCTGCGAAATCTGCCATGGGCTGGACTCTCCGATTAGGATGCTGCGCGTCGTTTCGCATATCTTCAGCACTGCGGCAACGGCTGTAGGGCGCTCCAAGAAGCGGCATTTCGCCCCGCGCCCCCTTGCAAGCCCCGAATGCTTCGGCTATCGCCATCCCACACCACGGATGGCGAGTTGGCGGAGTGGTGACGCAGCGGATTGCAAATCCGTGTACACCGG
>CAZPXE010000415.1:0-3551 GCA_964590545.1 uncultured Rhodobacterales bacterium
AATGGCAGGATGTGGAACAGGGCATCAAACAGCCCGTTGCAGATTTCCTGAATAATATATGTCGCCCCAGCATAGCCCATGAAGGGCGTGCCCGTATGCCGCCGAATGGCAGCGCCCGGGAAACTGGCGGGAATGAACGCCGGGCTTGGCCCGTGGCCGCCCTTCAGCTCCGCCAGGTACATCTTTTCGTTGATCGAGCCCATCACCACGAGCGGGCGCTTTTGCGCCATCAGGCTGCGCACTTCCTCGTTGTTGGTCTTTTTGCCCGCCACGCGTGCCACGGCAAAGCCGCAGGGCAGGCCCATGTCTTCCTCAAGGAACAGCCGGATACCGCGCGCATAAGTTTCATTTGCCACAATCCCGAAGGACGCGGTGGCAAAGAAATCCTGCGTCACGGACCGCCACAGATCCCAGACAGGCTTCAGCGTCGAGTGTTTCTCTCGCTGGATAAAAGGTTCGGGGTCGAGACCCACTAAGCTCCCCAGTGCGCGCAGGAACTTGGTGGTACTCTCGACCCCTATCGGCGCTTGCAAGTATGGCTTGGCAAGAAGCTCACACAATCCACGACCGAATTCGCGGTACATGCAGATATTCACGTCTGCATTGACCAGTTGTCTCATTTCCGAAACATGGGCGCCCAGAGGCATCACCATGTTCACCTCGCAGCCGATCCCTTCGATCAGTCTGCGAATTTCAGCCAGATCCGATGGCATATTGAACGTGCCATACATCGGACCCAGTATATTGACGCGAGGACGCGCACCTTCCTCGCGTTTTTTCTCGGGCGGCATACGACCCTTGGTCATGCCGAACTCGGTGAAAATCCATGTCATCGCACGGTCGGCGCATTCCCATTGATCCTCATCAATGGTGCGCGGCAGGAACCGCTGGATGTTTGTGCCTTGCGGCGTGACGCCGCCGCCGATCATCTCGGCAATCGAGCCGGTCACAACAACCGCCGGGAGGGCCGGATCAAGCACTTTCCAAGCGCGCTCCATCGCCTCTTCTGTGCCTTTGCCCATCTCGTCTTCGGCCAGCCCCGTCACCACAATCGGCAACTCATGCGGCGGCAGCGCGTCGGTGTAGTGCAGCACGGATGTCACAGGCAGGTTTTCACACCCGACCGGCCCGTCGATCACGCATTGCAGCCCTTTGACGGCACAAAACGCGTAGATTGCGCCCCAGTACCCACCTGCTCTGTCGTGATCGGTGATGAGCATTACATCATCTCCGCGGCTTTGGCAGCCTTCGCGGCGCGCTCAAGCTTCTTGGCGTTCTGCGCGCGGAACTTCGGCTGAAGATTCGGATCGCCTTCCCACACACCCGCTGTGTCGCCCGTGCCAACGTCCTCGAAGAACGCTTTCATATGCTCCATGCGGCCCTTGTTCGCGATGGCCGCATTGACCACCTGACCAAGCGAGCCTGCACCAGCTGGACCCATCAGAGGCCGCGCGGAAATCAGGTTCGTGAAGTAAAGCGACGGGATGCCAAGCTCTTTGCCCTTCTGAACGACAGGCGTGGTGCCAATCGCCAGATCAGGCTGGAACGCCTCCATTGCCGCGCAGTCATCTTCCAGCGATGCGCGGAACTTCACTTCTGCCCCATGGGCCTGAAGCCATGCGGCATCGTCTTGATTATACGGCGTTTTCGGGCAAGCGGTGCCGACATATGGGATGTCCGCTCCGCTCTCGATCAAAAGTCGCGCGACCAGCAACTCGGACCCTTCATAGCCCGACAGCGTGATCCGACCCTTAACGGGCATCGAAGACAGCGCCCCGCGTATCGCATGGGTGACTGCGTTTTCCGCTTCGGCAATCTTGCGCTTGGGAACGTTGAATACATCGCCAATCGCATTGAGCCAATCAACCGTGCCGTCATGGCCGACGGGCGCTGATCCGACGACAGGTCGCCCTGCAGCTTCGAACTCGCGAATGGCCGCCGTATAGAACGGATGGATCGCCGCCACTGCGCCGCAATCCAGCGCCGCGTACAGCTCGCGCCACTCCCGGCACGGAACGACAGGCCCAACCGCCAGATCGAGCGGTGCAAGCAATTGACCAATCACCATCGGATCGGCGGGGAACATTTCGCCCAACAGCGTGACTGTTGGACGGTCCGACTTGCCCGAGGCAGGCGCTTGCACAGGGCCAGCTTCGATTTCCTTGCGGGCGTAGTTCAACATCGCGCCCGCAAGCACATCCTTGGCTTCCGCGTGGGTCGGCACGCCGAAGCCCGGCACGTCGATCCCTACGATGCGCACACCGTTGATCTCATCCGGCAACAGGCGCAACGGCACCCCAGACGCCGTTGGAACGCATAGATTTGTCACGACAATCGCGTCGTATTTGTCCGGATCCGCAAGGTCATGCACGCTTTCGCGGATGTCCTCGAACAGCTTGCCCGTCACCAGCGTTTCCGAGTTGAACGGCACATAGCCGACCGAGCGGCGCGCGCCGTAGAAGTGGCTCACAAAGGTCAGCCCATAGACACAGCAGGCCGAACCACTGAGAACCGTCGCCACCCGCCGCATCCGTAGCCCCACGCGGAGCGAGCCGAATGCCGGGCACATGGATTGCGGTTTGTCATGGGGGCCTTGGGGATAATCCTTGGCGAATTGCTCCAAGAGCTCGCCATTGGCCATCTCGGCGGCCTTTTTCATCTCGGACCCCGAGTGGCAACCCAGACCCTGCGGCGCATCCGACACGACAGGCATCTCAGCCTCGCGCGGGTGGCCCTTGGTCACCTCCACCTGATCGGAGTCGTCATATGTGACTTGCTTGCTCATGCCTGGTCGTAAACCACTTCGAGGGACTCTTTCGGCTTGGAATTCTTGCCGCGCATATCCGTGTCGGTGGCCGGTTCCAGCACCACGCCAGCGCCGGTTTCGGAGCCGTCGAACAACTCTAACAACCCATCCTGCGACAGCGGTGCAGGGCGCACAGGCGGCGCATCCGCCACGTTCATGCCCAGTTCTTCGAACAGCGCGCCCCACTGGCTTTCGGCGGTGCCAACAATCTGATAATTCGCTGATTTTTTGCGCAGATCATCGTCTTGCGGGATCGAGGCCAGCACAGGAATGTCGACCGCTTTCGCAAAGGCCTGCGCCTCTCCCGAGCCGTCATCCTTATTGATCACCAGCCCGGCAATTCCGACATTGCCGCCCAGCTTGCGGAAATACTCCACCGCCGAGCAGACGTTGTTGGCCACATAGAGCGATTGCAGGTCATTGGACCCGACAAGGATCACTTTCTGAGCCATATCCCGCGCGATGGGCAGGCCAAAGCCGCCGCAAACAACATCTCCGAGAAAATCCAGAAGCACATAGTCAAAGTCCCAATCGTGGAACCCGAGTTTTTCCAGCAATTCGAAGCCATGAATAATCCCCCGACCACCGCAGCCGCGCCCCACTTCCGGGCCGCCCAGTTCCATTGCAAACACGCCGCCCCGCTTGAAGCAGACATCGCCGATGGCAACCTCTTCTCCCGCCAGTTTCTTCTTGGTCGAAGTCTCGATGATCGTCGGGCAGGCCTTGCCGCCGAACAGCAGCGAGG
>CAZPXE010000416.1:0-3547 GCA_964590545.1 uncultured Rhodobacterales bacterium
ACACTGGTCAAGCGGATGGAAGAGCTTGGCATCGGCCGCCCCTCCACCTACGCGTCGATCGTCACAACGATCCAAGACCGCGAATATGTCCGCAAAGAGAAAAACCGCCTGTTCCCCGAGGATAAAGGGCGGCTGGTGATCGCGTTTCTGGAAAACTACTTCCGCAAATATGTCGGCTACGACTTCACCGCCTCTCTGGAAGAGGAATTGGATGACGTGTCGGCGGGCGAGCGGGATTACAAAAACGTGCTCGACCGGTTCTGGCGGGATTTCTCGGCGGCGATCGGTGAAACGAGCGAGCTGCGCATCACCGAAGTGCTCGAAAAGATCAACGAGGTGCTAGAGCCGCATCTGTTCCCGCCAACCGAAGAAGGGGGCGATCCGCGCCTGTGCCCGAACTGCAAGGAAGGGCGGCTGTCCATGCGCACGGCGCGCTCTGGCGGGGCCTTCATTGGCTGCTCGAATTATCCCGAGTGCCGCTATACCCGCCCCTTCGGCCCACCGGACCCGGAAGCCGAAGCCTCGGCTATTCCGCCCGACGGCAAATTGCTCGGCATCGATCAAGGCGACGAGATTCGCGTGTTCAAAGGCCGCTTTGGACCTTACGTCCAGCGCGGCCCGGTGACGGAAGAGAACAAAAAGCCCCCGCGCCAGTCGATCCCCAAGGAATGGAGCCCGGAGGAACTGGAGCTTGAGCGCGCTGTCATGCTGCTGGTGCTGCCGCGCGAGATTGGCCCCCACCCGGAAGACGGCATCACCGTTTGGTCCAACATTGGCCGCTATGGCCCCTACCTGAAACACGCGGCAAGCACTTCGGACCGGGGCGGCACCAATGCGAACCTCGAAAGCATTGACGAGGTCTGGACCGTCGGCATGAACCGCGCCGTGCAGCTTCTGGCCGAGAAGGTCGCGAGCCGGGGCGGGCGCGGTGTCGCCGCCAAACCGCTGAAAGAATTGGGCGAACACCCCGACGAGGGCGGCCCCGTGAACATCATGAAGGGCAAATACGGGCCTTACGTGAAATGGGGCAAAATCAACGCCACTATCCCCGACACAGTCGAGCCCGATGATGTGTCGATGGAGCTTGCGGTACAGCTGATTACCGAACGCGCCGCCAAAACCGGTAAAGGCAAAAAGAAAGCCGCGCCGAAGAAAAAGCCGACAACAAAAAAGACGACAACAAAAAAGAAACCCGCCGCGAAGAAATAAACTGTTTATCTGGTAAACAATCAATGGTAGCCCGCTGACGCAATTGATGTGCGGTGGTGGGCTGCACCAGAGGCGAAGGCCTCAAGTGTCAGATTGAGATGACGCTAAGTGTCTCAAAACTCTGACATATGCATTCCATCGCATACTGTTTGAATTGACTCTGTGCACTGCACAGGTCACAAAGATGTAACTGTGGGCAAAGGCAATCACATGAAGAAAGTTTACGGGTCAGCTGCGGACGCTCTGGACGGGGTTCTGTTTGACGGGATGTTTATCGCAGCAGGCGGATTTGGCCTGTGTGGAATTCCCGAATTGCTGCTGGACGCAATCAAAGAGGCTGGCACCAAAGACCTGACATTTGCATCGAACAATGCGGGCGTCGATGATTTCGGGATCGGTATTCTGCTTCAAACCCGCCAAGTAAAGAAAATGATCTCGTCCTATGTGGGCGAAAACGCTGAGTTTATGCGCCAATACCTGTCAGGCGAATTGGAACTGGAATTTAACCCGCAAGGCACTTTGGCCGAACGGATGCGGTCCGCTGGTTGCGGTATTCCGGGCTTTTACACCAAAACCGGCGTCGGCACGGTGATTGCGGACGGTAAAGAGCATAAGGATTTCCCGACGGGACCGAACGGCGCGATGGAAACCTACGTTATGGAAACCGGACTTTTCGCTGATCTGTCCATCGTGAAGGCGTGGAAAGCGGATGAAACCGGGAACCTCGTGTTCCGTAAAACCGCCCGCAACTTCAACCCGCCCGCCGCCATGTGCGGCAAGATCTGCATCGCTGAGGTGGAAGAGATTGTGCCGACAGGGGCCCTTGACCCCGACACGATCCATCTGCCCGGCATCTATGTCCACCGCCTGATCAAGGGCGAACACGAGAAACGCATCGAACAGCGCACCACACGCGCGGCCTAAGCTAGGGGAGAAGCTATGCCCGCCGACACGGTCATGGAACTACTGGATGACGACAAGGCCTTTGACGGCTTCAGCCGCGCTCAGGTCTCTATGGTCGTGACGAACCCGCATCTGGAAGATAACCCGATTGTTTATGTCAATCAGGCCTTCACGCGGGTCACGGGATATGCGCGCTCGGCGTCAATCGGGCGCAACTGCCGCTTCCTGCAAGGCGATGGCACAGCAAAAACGGATGTGGACAAGCTCCGCATGGGGATCGAATCCGATACCGGCGTGACGGTTGATCTGTTGAACTACCGCGCCAATGGCGAGCCATTTCTGAACCGTCTCATCGTCGCGCCTGTGCTCGACGACAAAGGCGAAACGAAATACTTCATCGGCGTCCAAAAGGAGCTGCGCGAAGACGACACCTCTTTCCGCGCCGAAGAACTCAACGCGCAACTGATAGAAATTCAGGATCGGGTGAATTCCGACCTGTCCATGATCATCGGCATGATCCGCCAGCAAAGCCACGCCACCTCGGTGCCCGAGGATTTCGCGGCCTTGTCCCGCCGGATAGAGACAATGCAGCTTCTCTATGAAGAAATGAAGCTCTCGGACAGCCAGGCCAACCGGGACAGCATCCAGATGGGCAGCTTCATCTCGCGCCTTTGCGCCGCGATTGCCCATATCGAAGGGCGGTCCGGTGTTCGCTTTTCGCTGCATGTGGAATCGCTGGAAGTGCCGATTGAAACCGCCACCCGTGTGGGGTTGGTGACGTCGGAACTGGTGACAAACGCCTTCCAACACGCGTTTGACCGGATGGATATGGGGCTGGTGGAAATTCGTATGACTCGCCTGAGTGAAGGTGGCTTGCGGTTGAGCGTGTCGGATGACGGGATCGGTATTCCCAAGGAGCAGGAATGGCCGGATCACACCACCGTCGGGGGCCGGATCATCACAGGGCTTATTGAAGGGCTGGAAGGCACACTGCAGCTGGGCAGAGGCGCGGCTGGCAGCGTGATTACAATTGATGTGCCCGCAAGTGCGACGGCACTGGACTAAAACATAAATTAATACTGAGGACAGACGAAGAATGGCTTGGGATCGCAACCAAATGGCGGCGCGCGCCGCGCAGGAATTGGAAGATGGCTGGTATGTAAATCTGGGGATCGGCATCCCGACGTTGGTGTCAAACTACATCCCCGAAGGCATCACCGTGACGCTGCAATCCGAAAATGGCATGCTCGGTATGGGCCCATTCCCGATTGAGGGCGAAGAGGACGCTGACCTGATCAACGCAGGCAAGCAGACCATTACCGAACTGCCTCAAACGGCCTATTTTGACAGCGCGCAAAGCTTTGGCATGATCCGCGGCGGCAAGATTGCCATGGCGATCCTTGGCGCGATGGAAGTTGCTGAGAATGGCGACCTC
>CAZPXE010000417.1:0-3543 GCA_964590545.1 uncultured Rhodobacterales bacterium
TTCCAGCAGCAGCGGGGCGGCCATTTGCGCGCCCATCTTGCGCACGAGGCGCGTGGTGCCGCCCGCGCCGGGGAAAATTCCGACGAGGATTTCGGGCAGGCCGATGCGGGCCTTTGGGTTGTCGGCGACAAAGATGCGGTGACAGGCCAAGGGGAGTTCCAGACCGATGCCCGCCGCCGTGCCGGGCAGCGCGGCAGCAATCGGTTTGCCGCCTTTGTTGGTCTTGGGGTCCATGCCTGCGCGTTCGATCTTGCGCAGCATGTGGTGGCCATCCATCGTCATGTCGAACAGCGCCTGCGCCGGGTTGTCGCCCGCCTCTTGCCGCTCCTCGGCCAGCACGTTCAGGTCCATACCGCCCGCAAATGAGCCTTCTTTGCCCGATGTGATCACGATGCCTTTGACGGTGTCATCCGCCAGCGCCTCGTCGATCAACGCGTTAAGCTCTGGCCCGCCCGCGCGGGTCATTACGTTCATGGTCTTTCCCGGTACGTCCCAGGTGATGATGGCGACGCCGTCGTCGCCCGTTGTCATTGTAAAGTCGGCCATGATTTGGTCCTTTGCTGAATGGCAAGATCCGTCACCAGCCGCTCGGATGGGACTTGGTGACGGTAAAAGTGCGCCTCTTGATTAAGGGAGTTGGTTACCGATCTGAGCAGCCATTGCGTGCCAACGCGCTGCAAGATGATACGGGATTTGACAGGCTCCAGCGCGGCCTCTCCGCCGCGCAGGAAATGGGTTGTGTGGTAGCCGCAGATTTCCGACGCGCTGACAAACTCGGCCCGGTCGGCGATGCGGACGAAATCTTCGACCTCGTGCCGGTCCAGCAATTCCACCACCGCTTCGACAAACCGACGTGCATCGTCTTCGGTTGCGAAGTTGTCGTCATCCGCTTCCGTGTGGAACGTGTAGGGGAAGTGGCAAAGGCTGTTATAGGCGTCGACATCCCCGGCCACATTGGCTTGTGTCATGCGGTTTATGAAGCTTTGGTAGATTGCCAGCGGCTCTGTCGCCTCGCGCCGCACATCGTCCTGCGCGGCGATGCCATATTCGGGCGGCACATCCGGCACGTAGAATACCTTGATTGGCCAGACTTTATGGCTGAACCCGTTGATCGTATGGGTGATTTTCCAACCATCTGCCGTGCGCCGGATCACCGCGCGATTGGTAAAGCTGCGCACCACCGGCGTCGCGCCCCGCAGCATATGCGAGACGTAGATGCCTTCGATATAGTTCGGGCTGAGGTAATCCGCATTCGTCACCAGCCGGATCGACTGATCAACCCCATGCGCCGACAGGGTCGCGTAAAAAGACGCGAGCCCGTCTTCCAGATCAGATTGGTTTTCCAGCATCACCTTGGCATCCAGCGCTTCATGCAGATAGGGCAAAGAGAAGAAGGGCATCACCGCTTTCGCACCCCCAGAGGAAATCGCGGCGCTGAGGCCGTCGAGAAAGCCCTGAAATATGGTTTTCGGATCTTCCATGCCCGTGATCTTCGTCTTGTGCCCTTTCCCGATTGACCCCGCTTACACCCGCTCGATGATCGTTGCCGCGCCCATGCCGGACGCGATGCAGAGCGTGGCGAGGCCGACTTCTTTGTCGGTCCGCTCCAGCTCATCCAGCAGCGTGCCGATGATAATCGCGCCGGTCGCGCCCAGCGGGTGGCCCATGGCGATGGAGCCGCCGTTCACGTTCACCAAATCCGGATCCACGTCGAAGGCCTGCTGGAAACGCAGCACGACCGAGGCGAAGGCTTCGTTCACCTCGAACAGGTCGATATCCGAGATATTCATCCCGCTATCGGCCAGAATTTTCTGCGTCGCTGGCACCGGGCCGGTCAGCATGATGGTCGGATCGGTGCCGATTTTTGCCGTCTGGCGGATGCGCGCGCGGGGCTTCAGCCCGTACTTTTCGCCAAAATCCTTGTTCCCGATCAGCACAGCCGCCGAGCCATCCACGATACCGGACGAGTTCCCGGCGTGGTGGATGTGATGGATCTTCTCAAGATGGGGGTACTTCATCAGCGCGACCTTGTCGAAGCCGGGCATGACTTCGCCCATCGCCTGAAAGGACGGGTTCAGCGCGCCGAGCGACTGCATATCGGTGCCGGGGCGCATGTATTCGTCATGGTCGAGGATATCGAGCCCGTTCTGATCCTTCACCGTCACCACTGACTTGGCGAAACGGTTGTCATCCCACGCGGCCTTGGCCCGGCGCTGCGATTCCACCGCCAGCGCGTCGGCTTGGTCACGGCTGAATCCATATTCGGTGGCAATGATATCGGCGCTGATACCTTGCGGTACGAAATACGTCTCCATCGCATAGGACGGATCGACGGCAATCGCAGCCCCGTCAGAGCCCATCGCCACACGGCCCATCATCTCAACACCGCCCGCGATGTAGGCATCGCCCGCGCCGCCTTTGACCTGGTTGGCAGCAAGGTTCACCGCCTCCATGCCCGATGCGCAGAAACGGTTGATGGCAAGGCCGGGGATCCGCTCATCCAGATCAGAGCCGAGCACAGCGGTGCGTGCCAGACAGCCGCCCTGTTCCATCACTTGGGTGACATTGCCCCAGATCACATCTTCAACCGCGTGGCCTTCAAGGTTGTTGCGGTCCTTGATCGCGTTGAGCATCTGGCTCGACAAGCGCGCGGCGGTCACTTCGTGCAAGGCACCATCCTTGCGGCCCTTGCCGCGCGGGCTGCGCACGGCGTCATAGATATAGGCTTCGGTCATTTGCGTGTTCCCTTGGTCAGTCAGGTCATGTGCGTTGTTACTTGACGTGCACGTCAAGTGTATCGTTTTCAAGCCGTGCCGTCACGTCAGAGTGGTGACGGCACGCGGCGTCACTCTTACGTGCGGTCGGCAGGCGAGCCGGGCATCAGATCATAAGGGTGCTGCCAGCCGGGCAAGGCGGCAATGGTATCGAGCCAGCGGTCGATATTAGGGAAATCCTTGCGCGCAAACCCAAAGGGCTCAGGGTAATAGAGATACCCACAGCAGGAGAAATCCGCGTTGGTCACGCCATCGCCCACGATGAAATCGCGCCCCTCCAGATGCGTGTTCAACACAGCATAGGCGGCGTTCAGGCGGCCAAGCTGGAAGGCGATCACCTCGGCGGGGCGTTTGTCTTCGGGCAGGAAGTTCATAAGGAACCGGGTCATCCCGGCGGCGGAGCTGAGCTTGTGATTGTCCCACAGCACCCAGCGCAGCACCTCATACCGGTCCTCGCCGTCGCCGCCAAATTTGCCGGTCTTGTCGGTAATATATTGCTGGATCACGCCAGACTGGCTGATCCGCCGGTCGCCATCTTCCAGAACCGGCGCCTCGCCCATAACGTTCTGGGCGCGAAACTCCGGCGTGCGGGATGCGCCGCCAAAGAAGTCGACCTTAACAGCCTCCCAATCCAGACCGGACAGCGCCAACGGCAGCGCCGCCTTGTAACTGTTACCGGATTCTCCAAAGCAATGAAGTTTGAGTGTCATGATACGTCGCCCCTCCCGTGGCGATTGTGATGTCTGTTCGGAGTGGGGGTTTCACACCC
>CAZPXE010000418.1:0-3531 GCA_964590545.1 uncultured Rhodobacterales bacterium
AAGATCCCGCGCCGCCCTTCGGGCAGTTGGAAACGGACGGATGGCTCGGCAATGCGCACATGGGTGGAGGTCGCGACTTCCAGACCGCCGCCGATCACCGCGCCGGTCAGCACCGACACAACCGGCAAGCCGCCAAATTCGATCAGGTCCGACACCCGGTGCCAGTTGCGCGAATGGTGCATGCCTTCAATGGCGCTGCGCTGCTCATGCTCGGCCAGGTCCAGCCCGGCACAGAAATGCCCGCCTTCGCCCCGGATAATCACCGCGTTCACACCTTCGGGCGGGTTCGAAAAGAACACATCCAGCGCATCGACCAGCGCATCATTCATCGCATTCCGCTTCTCGGCGCGGTCAAAGATGATTGTGGCGATGTCACCGTCAATCTCGGTGCGCGTCGCGGGTGCGGGTGGGGTCGAACCATCGTGCATATCGGAACCTTTGCTGGGTGTTGTGAAAACTGTTGTATAGATTAACAGTTTTCTTGTATAGCGTTTTTTAGAGCGCAAGACAAAATGCCGCCGGGAGGGTAGAATGGTCGATTTCAATTCCGTAAAAGCAATTGATTTTCATACACATGCCGAGGAACCGTGCAATCATTGCCGCGACGATGGCTACAATGAATTCCAAGCGGGGATGGCCGCTTATTTCCGCAATCCCGCCGGGGCGGACGGGATGTTGCCCACCGTGCAGGACACCGCTGCCTATTACCGCGAGCGTAACATCGCGGCCGTCATCTTCCCTGTCGATGCGGAGCGTGAGACCGGCTTTCGCCGCTATTCCAACGAGGAAGTGGCCGAGATTTGCGCCGAGAATGACGACATCCTGATCCCCTTCGCCTCGATCGACCCACACAAGGGCAAAGCGGGCGCGCGCGAGGCGCGGCGGCTGGTCAAGGAGTTCGGCGTGCGCGGCTTCAAGTTCCACCCGACCATGCAGGGGTTTTTCCCCAATGACCGCGACGCCTGCTACACCATTCTGGAGGCGATTGAGGAGGAAGGTGCGATTGCGCTGTTCCATACCGGGCAAACAGGCGTCGGTTCGGGCATGCGCGGTGGCATGGGGATGCGGCTGAAGTATTCCAATCCGATGCATCTGGACGATGTGGCGGTGGATTTCCCCGACCTGAAGATCGTTCTGGCGCACCCGTCTTTCCCGTGGACCGAGGAAGGGCTGGCCGTGGCGCAGCACAAGCCGAATGTCTATTTCGACATGTCCGGCTGGTCTCCGAAATACTTCCCGGAAATCTTCATCAAATATGCCAATTCGATGCTGAAAAAGAAGATGCTGTTCGGCTCTGACTGGCCTGCGATCACGCCGGATCGGTGGCTGAAGGATTTCGAGGACGCGCCGTTCAAAGACGAGGTTCGGCCCTTGATTCTAAAAGAAAACGCGTTGCGTCTGCTGGGCGAAACCGGGTAACCGGATGCGGGAAGGGAAGACACTATGACATCATTGGCACCGCTTGACGAGACGATCACGCTGGATCAACTCAACGTCGATCCATTTCCCATCTATCGCCGCCTGCGCGCGCAAGCGCCTGTTTGCCGGGTGAAGGCGGCGGGGCGCACCTTTTTGACCAAGGCGGCGGATACGAAACACGTCAAGGACAATCCCGAGCTGTTCAGTTCTGACGATCCCAACACGCCGATGAAGCGCGCGTTCTGGTCTCATACGCTGATGCGCAAGGATGGCGAGGACCATAGGCGCGAGCGCATGGCGATGGCCCCGGCTTTCGCGCCCAAGGTGATCACCGGCGATTGGATGCCCCGCTATCAGCAACTGGCCGAGGAATATGTGGCACGGCTGCCGCGCGGCGAGGTGGTCGATCTGTTCATGATCCTGTCCGGGGCGTATGCGGCGCGCGGTCTGGCGATCCTTCTTGGTATGGAAGAGGCCAGTGATGACGAGATGATGGAATGGTCTCAGGCGCTGATCGAAGGGGCGGGCAATTTCGGCTGGCGGGATGAACCGTTTGAGCGCGCCGACCGCGCCAATGAAGCGATCCATGGGCTGCTCGACAGCATTCAGGACCGTCACCGGGCCGCGCCAAACAATTCGGCCTTTTCGGTGATGCTGAACGCAGATGATCCGATCGCGGAAAAGCAAATCTACGCCAATATCAAAATCGCCATTGGCGGCGGCATCAATGAGCCGCGCGATGCGCTGAACACCACGCTTTATGGGCTGTTGACGAACCCGGATCAGCTGGCGCAGGTGAAAGCGAACGACGATTGGTCAAAGGCCTTCGAGGAAGGGGTGCGCTGGGTCGCACCGATTTCCGCATCCTCCCGGTTGGTGACCGAAGACACTGAAATACGCGGTTTTACCATCCCCAAAGGGGACACGGTTATGACTATTCAGGCCAGTTCCAACCGCGATGAGGACGTGGTGGACAATGGCGAGGTCTTCGACGTCTATCGCGCCAAATCCCATCACCAATCCTTTTCGAACGGGCCGCATTTCTGCATGGGCACCCACGTGGCGCGCCGCTCTATCGGGCAGATCATGCTGCCGGTGCTGTTTGACCGCTTTCCCAACATGTCGATCCCCGATACAGAGGCAGTGATCTGGCGTGGCTTCGGATTTCGTGGCCCGGTCGAGATCCCGGTTTTGTTGGAGTAGGGGACGGGAGTGAGCGACACTGTATTGATCGCCGGGGGCGGTATTGGCGGGTTGGCGTTGGCGCTGACCTTGCATCAGATTGGCGTGCCCTGCACCGTCTTTGAAAGCGCGCGGGACATGCGTCCGCTGGGTGTCGGGATTAACATACAGCCCAACGCGGTGCGGGAGTTGTTCGATCTGGGCATCGACGCCGCGGCGCTGGATGCGGTTGGTGTGCCGGCCGAGGAATGGGCGCTGGTGGGCCTGAATGGTCGCGAGGTCTATGCCGAGCCGCGCGGGCTCGAGGCGGGCTACAAATGGCCGCAATACGCTGCGCATCGGGGCGAATTGCACATGCTGCTCTACCGCAGTTTCATCGAGCGGGCAGGGCCGGAAGCGGTGCAGCTTGGCGCGAAGGTGACGGGGTTCACCCGCGTGGGCGACGGTGTGGCCGCGCAGGTAAGCCGCGCCGATGGCAGTACCGAAGATGTTGCAGGCCGCTTGCTGATCGGTGCGGATGGGATTCATTCAGCGATCCGGGCGCAGATGTACCCCGATCAACCGCCCATTCATTGGGGCGGCGCGGTGATGTGGCGCGGCACAGTGCGCGCGAAACCGCTGCGCACGCGCTCGTCCTTTGTGGGACTTGGAACGCACAGGCACCGGATGGTGATTTACCCGATTTCTGCGCCGGATGCTCAGGGGCTTTCGCTGATCAACTGGATCGCGGAAGTGACGATGGACAATGACAGCGGCTGGCAGCATGACGGCTGGTTCCGCCGGGTTGAGATTGCTGATTTTGCCCATCATTTCGAGGGCTTCCGCTATGATTGGCTGGATGTTCCGGCGATGCTGGAAGGGGCCGATTGCGCCTATGAAAACCCGATGATCGACCGCGACCCGATCCCGTGTTGGGTGGACGGACCGGTG
>CAZPXE010000419.1:0-3513 GCA_964590545.1 uncultured Rhodobacterales bacterium
GCGGCGTGTCAGCAACCGGAACCAATAGCGGCGTTCGAGCGCTGAAAACCGCGCGTGCCAGTCGCCGGCGACCTGTGCACAGTCGATGATCGCAACCGGGTTCGGCTTCAAATGGTGGTTCAACGCTTCGGACAGTCGGAACGGGTCCCAATCCTTTTCCATGTCGCAATGGGCGACCTGCGCCAGCCCATGCACCCCCGCATCGGTGCGCCCGGCGGCGGCGATGGTATGTGCGCGCGACTCAAGCTTCGCCAGCGCAGCTTCAATCGCGCCCTGCACCGATGGCTGGTCTTTTTGGCGCTGCCACCCGGCGAAGGGTGCGCCATGATATTCGACTTTCAAAGCATAACGCGGCATGGCTGAGCGATTACCCCTGCTTTTCCCCGCTGGCAAGCGGCGCGGCGCGCCCATATATTCACCCGGACGATCAAACGGGCAGGGGCCGAACTAACGTGGTGATTTCAACCATAGCCGAGGGCGTGACCGACACGCTGGACGCGATTCGCGATGCGGGTGCGGGACTAGTGTCTGACCGGGTGATCCGGCTGGGCGTGACAGGGCTGGCGCGCGCGGGCAAGACGGTGTTCATCACCTCGCTGGTCGCCAACCTGATGGACCGGGGCCGGATGCCGGGGCTTGTGGCGGCGGCGGAAGGGCGGATCGAAAGCGTCTTTCTGCAACCTCAGCCCGACGATACGCTGCCCCGCTTTGACTACGAGACACATCTTGCCGCCCTTACTGCACGCCGCCCAAACTGGCCCAACAGCACGCGCGCGGTGTCGGAACTGCGGCTCAGCCTGCGCGTGCGGCCCTCTGGTTTGCTGTCCGGCCTGCAGGGGACGCGCACGATCCATCTGGATATCGTCGATTATCCCGGTGAATGGCTGCTGGACCTGTCGCTGCTCGACAAAAGCTATGACACGTGGAGCGCTGAAACCCTCGCTCGGATCACCGAACGCGCGGAGGCTGCGGAGTTCCTTGCGCGCGTCGGTCAAACCGATGCCCGCGCGAAACTGACCGAACCAGACGCGAAAGCGCTGGCTGAGGCGTTCACCGGCTATCTCAATGCCGCCCGCGCCGCGGGTTTTTCAGACTGCACGCCGGGGCGCTTCCTGCTGCCCGGTGATCTGGACGGCTCGCCCGTGCTCACCTTCGCGCCGCTGCCTGTCGCCGATGCGCCCCGCAACTCGCTCCGGCGTGAGATGGCGCGGCGGTATGAGGCGTACAAGTCCCGGGTGGTAAAACCATTTTTCCGCGATCACTTTTCGCGCATTGACCGTCAGGTGGTGCTGGTCGATGCGCTTGGCGCGATCCACAAAGGCCCCCGCGCGGTGGAGGATATGCGCCTTGCAATGGCCGATATTCTGGGTGCGTTCCGCCCCGGTCGCAACGCCTTCCTGTCGCAGCTTTTCCGTGGCCGCCGGGTGGAAAAAATCCTTTTCGCCGCCACCAAAGCCGACCATCTGCACCACGAACAGCACGCACGCCTGACCGCGATCATGGACGCGCTGACCCGCGCGGCGCGCGACAAGGCGCAGTTTGCGGGGGCGGAGACCTCGGCCATGGCGCTTGCCTCGCTCCGAGCCACGACCGAAGATCGAATTCCCTATGAAGGCCAAGATCTTGGGGTGGTGCGCGGCGCTTTGCTCGATACCGGGAAAGAGGCTGCGTTCTACCCCGGTGATCTGCCGTCGGACCCGAAACATCTGCTTACCCCGGCGCGGATTGGCGCGGAAAACTGGTTGGATCAGGACTACAAGGTGATGAATTTCGCGCCTGCGCCCCTGACCCTGCGTCCGGGCGATGGTCCGCCTCATCTGCGTTTGGACCGGGCGGCGCAATTCCTGTTGGGGGATCGGTTATGAGCGCCGAAATCCACCTGCGCCCCGCCGTTGAGACCGATGCCGGGCGCGTCGGCGCGATCTTGTCGGCGTTCATTGATGATACCGATTGGATGCCGCGCATTCATACCCGCGCCGAGGATTTGAGCTTTGCTGGTCTTATGATCTCGCGCGGGTGGGTGACGGTCGCGAAGGGGGCCGGTGTTGTACAGGCCTTTTTGGCCCGCGATGACGACATGATACATGCGCTTTATGTGGCTGCCGGTGCGCGCGGACGCGGTATCGGTGCGACCCTGTTGGAGGCGGCCCAGAAGGAAACCCGGCGGCTTCGCCTTTGGACCTTTCAGGCCAATTCCGGCGCACAAAGCTTCTACCTGCGCCACGGATTTACCGAGCAGCAGCGCACCGACGGTGCACGCAATGACGAGCATCTGCCAGATATAGAATACCTCTGGGAAAGGACTTGAGTGATGGCCAAGGGCCCAGTTTTATTTGATGTTTCCCCGGATGCCCCCCCCGTTTCCGTGGCTGAGGCACCGCCCGTCCCGGATGCGATCCATAGCGCACCGCAAGGTCAAGCGATGCAGGTTGTGGCCAAACTCGCCGCCCGCCGCCCTTCGCGCCTTGTGCGTTGGTTCTGGGGGTTGCTGGTCGCGGTGATCGGGGCCTTTGCCTCGCTTGCCGCATGGGAAACGGTAAATGCGCTCATCGCCCGCGCGCCGCTTCTGGGCTATGCGATGACGGCGCTTCTGGTGGCTTTCCTGTTGATTTTGCTGGTGATTTCCCTGCGCGAATTGGCTGCTTTCGGACGGCTTTCGCGCCTTGACGGCTTGCGACACGCCGCCGACGAAGCCCAAGCCTCCGGCGATTTGAGTGAGGCCCGCGCCGTGACCACCCGGCTGACGCGCCTTTACCAAGGGCGCGAGGAGACCCGCTGGGGGCGCGAGCGGCTGAAAGACCTTGCTGCTGACCAAGTGGACGCTGCCGGGCTGCTGGCTGTGGCCGAACAAGAACTCCTCGGCCCGCTCGATCAAGCCGCCGCCGAAGAGGTGCAAGCCGCCGCCCGCCAAGTCGCTACGGTTACCGCGCTGGTCCCGCTGGCGCTGGCGGATGTGGCCGCCGCCCTGACCGCCAATCTGCGCATGATCCGCCGCATCGCCGAGATTTATGGCGGGCGCAGCGGGGTGCTTGGCGGCTGGCGGCTGACCCGCGCCGTGCTGTCCCATCTGGTCGCCACAGGCGCCGTCGCAGTCGGCGATGACCTGCTGGAGCCTGTGCTGGGCGGCTCGATCCTCGGCAAACTCTCGCGCCGCTTCGGCGAAGGGTTGGTGAATGGTGCGCTGACCGCCCGCGTCGGGGTCGCCGCGATGGAGGTTTGCCGCCCGCTGCCCTTCTCGGAGCGTCATCAGCCCCGCGCCCGCGATCTGGTCAAACGCGCGCTTACGGGGCTGTTCACCTCGGACTAAACGCGCGTGCGGCAGAAAAGGGTATGGAATTCCATGCTTGGGCAGCGGCTTATTCGTGCTTAACTGATCCCCAAGTGCGTTAGGGAGTGCGCCCCGTGGAAGCGATGTTGGCCCTTGTTGGATTGGTGATCCTCGCGATCCCGGTCGCGGTGATTTACCTACTGGTGACGGTTTCGGGCTTGCGCAAACGGCTTTTGACAGCGGAA
>CAZPXE010000420.1:0-3503 GCA_964590545.1 uncultured Rhodobacterales bacterium
GCCATGCGCGGCGGCGTTGGCGATGACATCATGAACGGCGGCGAGGGCAACGATGTCATGCTGGGCTTTGCCGGACAGGACAACATGTCCGGCGGTGCAGGTAACGATGTCCTGAAAGGTGGCGGCGATGCCGATGTGATCCAGGGCGGTACCGGCGATGACGAGATTGTCGGAGGTTCGGGCCATGACACGCTGTCAGGTCAGGCGGGCAACGATTTCATCAATGCAGGTGCGGGCAATGATGTCGTGACGGGCGATGCAGGCGATGACAGCCTGTTCGGGGGTCTTGGCAATGACGACATAAAAGGCGGCACCGGGGCGGATTTGCTCAAGGGCAATGACGGCAATGATATCTTGTCAGGCGGGGCCGATAATGACCGGCTGGCCGGGCAGGAGGGTGATGATACGCTGAACGGTGATGCGGGCGATGACACGCTGGAGGGCGGCGCGGGCCAAGACCGTCTCAATGGCGGGTCGGGTGACGACATGCTGACCGGCGGCTCGGCCATGGATGTATTTGTGTTCGACACGATCGCCACGGGCGGCGGCGGGACCAACACCATCACCGATTTCACCGATGGCGTCGACCGCTTGGATCTGATCGCCTATGGCTATGCCGATGCGGCAGCCGCGCTGAGCGGCGCAGTGCAGGACACAGCCAATGTGCGCCTGACCCTGAGCGATGGGCAAATCGTGGTGATCGAGAATACCCAGACAACCGATCTGGACGGCGCGGACCTGATCCTGATGTAAGCGGTGCAACGGGCTTGCCGCGCCAGACGGGGCAGGCCGTTTATGGGTCCTGACCCTAAAGCCTTACTTCAGCCATTCGCGGCGCTGTTTCGAGACCATAAGCGGTGCAAGCGCCCCGCCAATCAGACCGCGCAGCGCCGCTTTCGGATCGTCCGGGTAGTCAGAGGGGTCTTCGCGCTCATAGCCAAAGGCGTCGTAATCTTCGGCATAGTATTTGTGGATCAGCTCCACATCCTGACGGCTCATCTCGACCTTCTTGCTGGCAGATTTCAGGTGGTGACCGACACTCACCTCTGACGTGGTATCCGTGACTTCATCCAGCCATGTGGTGACCGGCTCAAACCCGTCTTCCATCTTGAAGATTTTCGAGCCCTCAGGCGTCATCTCTTTCTGGGTGCGGATGTGGTTGCGATAGATCCGCTTGTCGAGCTCCACGCCGCGCATCATGATCCGCAGCCAGGTGGAGAACCCGAAGCGGCTGGGGATGGAATTGCCATGCCCGGACTGGAATTTGAACTCGCTCACCATGCGTTTCAGGGGGTTGCGGACCACGGCAAAATAGGCGTCCATATTCGGCTCAAGCACATCCAGCAGGTCATCGGCGGCCAGATGGTGCGACGGGCTGATCACCCCGCGCTGCTTGGCCCCTTCGCGCCAGCGCATCGCCAGCGGGCTACCAAAGCGTTCGACCAGATAGATTTCCAGACTGGACCCGCCCGTCTTTGGGATATGAGCGAAAAAGAGACGTTTTCCTGCGGCATAGACGATGGGCATAGGTGTTCACGAGGTCCAAAGAGATACAAGGGGGCCGCACTGGCAAGGGTCTTTGACCGTAAGCGCCGCAAGCTGTCAATAGACGGGAGTGGCCCCGGTTAACCCAAGCTATGATTGCAAAGCCGGTGTGTCCGCTCCGCCTAATCTGTGAACAGATCATTCTGAATAAAGCGCAACATCCGGGCGGGGTTTTCAGCGCGCGTGCTGGTGTCCAATGTCAGAACCGGCTGCCCCTGCGCGGTCACAAGATCGCGCAACGCCAGATAAATCTCGATCTGCGCTTTGGCATTGCCGGTTGCGGACGCGATCTGCTCGGCATCGGGCAGCAGGAATACGCAGGCGGAGTGTTTCAGGAAGGCTTCTGTGTCGGCCACGGGCTGTGCGATGACTTGGGCCGCGAAGAAATGCAACAGCCCGTCATCCATGATGAAGCCGCGCGGCAGGCCCGGCGTTTTACTGACCAGCCCAAGGCGCGCCACTTCGCAGGCACGTTGGCCGATCAGCGCCACGCGCTCAAGCGGATGGTCGACCTGTGCCAAATCCTCCAGACGGGCGGCAAGCAGGCGTTTGATATAGGTCGCGCTGCCGGGGTCTTCCTCAAGCTGCCCTGCCAGACCTTTGGCATGGGCTTCAAAGAACCAATCGGTCTTCAATTGCGGCGCCACTTGCTGCCAAAGCGTTGTCTTGCCAACGCCGGACGGACCAACCAATTCAACCAACCACCCCTTTGTATGTGTCTCAGCCGCCGCCAAACTCCGCGCGCCCGACTGCACCCGTGAGACAGCAAAGCCCAGCTCAGCCAGCATTTTCTTGGGGGAGAGGGTGATCATCGCTCGAAACGCTCCTTTGCTTTATGTCCTGTGCCATTGAAGGCGAGGTTTATCAAGTTGGCGGCGCTGCCGCCCCAATATGACGGTTTCATCAAACTGTTGCGGAGGCGTTACGGGAAATTCACCGGAGCGTTTCCAAACCTTCGCGCACGCGTCACCTGCCCGTTATGCAAGTGCAGCATTTCTGTGGTTCAGCACAACGCGGCAGGGCCACACTATGCATCATCATGTCATTCTTACACTGGGTCGCAGCGGGTCGAACACGCTGGCGGATCTGCTCAACCAGAACGCAGCCATTCTGAACTATGGCGAGGTGCTGGGAGGCTGGAACAAGCTCCGGCAGGCGCAACGCGCATTGCGCCTCTGCAAAGAGGATGACCGGGCTTATCTTGATGCGCTGTTGCACAAAAAGGGGGTGCTACGCACCGCCAATCTGGTGCGTAGCCTCGGCAAGGCCAAGGGGCGCAAATGGTCCGAGATCAAAGCCCTGCGCCGCGTAGCCCATGTGGGGTTCAAGGAATTCGCCACCCATTTCATCGAACTGGGCATCACGGATTATTTGAAGACGAGGCCCGATATCAAAGTCATCGGGCTGGAGCGGACCAACGCAATCGATCGGATGATCTCGGTGGCGTTTCTGGACACGACGGGCGTGATCGCACTCCCATCTTCCGAAAAGCGCGGCGAGAAGCCAAAGCTGTGGATTGACCCGGATCGCGTGCTTGAACAGCTCGACATCATCGAGCGGGAAAGTAACGAGCTGCGCCGGATGCTAGAGGTGCTGCCCGAAGACCGGGTAATGCGCATCAGGTACGAAGATCTTTATTCAGGACCAGTGCAAACCCTGCGCACCACGCGGCGCGCCTATGCCTTCCTGGGTGTGCCGGACCATATGCCCAGCGTGCGGATGCGCAAAATCCTGAAGGGGGATCCGCTGGATGCGCTGGCCAATGGGGCTGAGCTGCGCGAGGTGATCGCAAGCTCACGCTTTGCCCACTATATGCACGACGCGCCTGATCAGGTTGCCGAGCGCGTGAGGCGCGCGCAGGACCAGCATGCGCGCAGCTTGTTGGATGCCTGATTAGGCTGCACGCCTATTCCGGGATAAACCGCGGCAGCACGTCCTTGGAGGCAAGGAACACGGAT
>CAZPXE010000421.1:0-3502 GCA_964590545.1 uncultured Rhodobacterales bacterium
CCATGATAGCGCATAAATCCGGCGCGCCTTTGGGTCAGCGGCCCATCGGTTACTCCCGCGCGCACCACTGAGCGCGCCTCATGAATCATGTCATCAAAGAAGGCGTTCAGCCCTTTGACATCAAGCGCGGTGAGCGTGGCATACCGCGAGCGCACGATCTCGAAAGAAACCGGTGCAAACAAAAACCCAACAGCAGAACCGACCCCGGGATCGCGCGGGATCACGATACGATCAACCTGCGCGCGCCGTGCAACCCGCGTGGCGTGCAAGGGGCCGTTGCCACCAAAGGCGATCATCAGCCGCGCGTTTAAATCTTTGCCCGATTCAACCGCGTGCATACGGCCAGCACCGGCCATGTTCTCATCGACAATCTCGCTAATGCCATGCGCCACCTGCGCAGCGTTCAAGTTCATCCGCGCGCCAAGGTGCGTTGCCAGTGCGTTTTCAGCCGCTTGCACGTTGATTTCAAGCCGCCCTTCGGCAAACAGCCCCGGGTCGATCAGGCCCAGCATTACGTCTGCGTCTGTCACGGTCGGGGCCGTTCCGCCCTTGGAAAAGGCAGCAGGACCGGGCACTGAGCCCGCGCTTTCAGGCCCGATCTGCAACCTGCCCAACCTATCAATCTGCGCGATTGACCCCCCACCCGCGCCGATCTCGATCATCTCGATCACGGGAATGCGCACCGGCATGCCGGACCCTTTGACAAACCGCGCCGCCCGCGCAATTTCAAATCGCCTTGTCGTCTGGGGCCGGAAGGCATCGATCAAGCAAAGCTTGGCCGTTGTTCCGCCCATATCAAAGCTTAAGACCTCGCTTTCCCCTACCTCTGCTGCGATCCGCGCCGCGAGAATAGCGCCGCCCGCAGGACCGCTTTCAACCAGCCTGATTGGCAGTCTTGCCGCTGTGTCGAGTGTCGTCATCCCGCCGCCAGCCGTCATCATCAGGATCGGGCACAGCAAACCGTTTTGCGCAAACTGTGTCTGGAAGTCGGCAAGGTAGCGCGCCATCAAAGGCTGGATATAGGCGTTGGCGATCGTCGTGCAGAGGCGATCAAACTCGCGCGCTTCAGGGCTGACTTCATGCGACAGCGAGATAGCAACATGCGGCAAAGCCTGCTGCAACATCTGGCGCAGCCTGATCTCATGTGCGGGGTTGGCATATGCGTGCATCAAGCAAATGGCCACTGCATCAGCCCCGCTGGAAGCCAAATCATTTGCCAGTTCTGCAACAGCGCCTTCATCAAGCGGTTGAACCTCGTCGCCCGAAGCAGCCATCCGCCCAGCAATCGTGAAAGCGCGCGCGCGCGGAACGATCAGGTCTGGCTTGACCAAATTGATGTCATACTGACTGTATCGCCGCTCATAAGCGATCTCGAGGATATCGCGAAACCCTGCTGTTGTGACCGTTGCAACCACAGCGCCGCGTCTTTCAATAAGAGCATTGGTGGCCAGCGTCGTGCCGTGAATAAACCCTTCGATTTGCGACCATGCACCACCGGACACGGCAAGAACGCGTTCAACTCCGTCTAGCGCTCCCAGCGTTGGGTTTGCAGGCGTTGTTGGCGTCTTGGCGGTTGCAAGAATTTCGTCTCGCGCATCAATCAGAACGGTGTCGGTGAAGGTGCCGCCAATATCAATGGCAAGGCGCAGCCCTTGTGTAGTCCGCATGGTAAAATTGCCGTAAAAGAGGGAGGGAGAGTAGTGCGTTTTTGGGGCGCACCAACTGATTAGGCCTAGCTGTGCCTAACTCTGGCTACACAACCAGATCGCAACCTGTCGCGCGCCGTCCCATATGTGTGGGGTTGCAAGGTGGCATTGTAGGTAGGTCTCATCCGTTTCCCTAGTTGCAACACTGCGCCACCAAAACCTGTTGAGTCAACGTAATTACTATTCACGACGCCAAGACTGAAACTGTTGCTTTGGAATTTGGCTGCCAAGGATGCTGACAGGGCGAATTCCGTGGCAAGGATGGCGTGGATATCACCGCGCAAGCCGCGTCGACACCATCCCTGTCGTGACATTTCGTGCCGAAGCGCACTACCGTTCAGCGGATGCACTGCATCAAGTTGCTTGTGTCAAGGTGCCGAGGCAAAGCCTCATCATGGCACGGAACTTCGAGCGGCACGGCGCTGAAATCCAAGCCTGCATCGCTGTCCCAAACAGCTATGCCGCGCGTGGCATACCCGTCACAAAAACGGCTGGATAGGTCCGTCCGGGGAAGGCGGAACATCCCTCACCCCTGATTTGGGGAACAAAATCCGCCTTCGGCAAGAGTTTATTTTGCCAAGCGAAGGGTGGAAGCGGGGCGCGATCCGGCTAGGTCGCGGCCAATGGATGAGATTTTGGTCATTGGCGCGTCGGGCGGGATCGGCTCGGCGCTGTGCGCGGAATTGGACGCGCGCGGATTTGCTGTGCGGCGGCTGTCGCGCGCGGGTGATGGGTTTGAGATCACGGATGAGGCGTCGGTGGACGCGCATTTGGCTCGGCTGTCTGGGCTGGCGGGGGTAATCGTCGCGAGCGGCGCGTTGGAGATTGACGGTGCCGCACCGGAGAAATCCATGCGGGCGATTTCGGCGCAAGCAATGGCGGATCAGTTCGCAGTGAACGCGATTGGGCCTGCCTTGGTGCTGAAACACGCAGGGCAATTGCTGCGGCGCGAGGGGCGGTCCGTCTTCGCGGTTTTGTCCGCGCGTGTTGGCTCGATTGGCGATAACCGGTTGGGCGGCTGGGTGTCTTACCGCGCGGCCAAGGCGGCGGTGAACCAGATCGTGCGCACCGGCGCGATTGAACTGACGCGCAGCCATCCGCAATCGGTCTGCGTCTCGTTGCATCCCGGCACGGTGGAGACGGAGTTCACCCGCAAGTATCTGGGCCGCCATCCTGCCGTGCCAGCAAGCGAAGCCGCGCGCAATCTAGTGGATGTGCTGGCGGACCTTGGGCCGCGCGACAGTGGCAAGTTCATGGACTATTCCGGGCAGGAGGTGCCGTGGTGAGCCGTTTGATACTGGTGCTTGGCGATCAGCTTTCGGACGGGTTGTCTGCGCTGCAAGCCGGGGACAAGGCGCGGGATGTGGTGGTGATGGCCGAAGTCGCCAGCGAGGCGAGTTATGTGCGCCACCACCCCAAGAAAATCGCCTTCCTCTTTGCCGCCATGCGCAAATTCGCCGCGCGCCTGCGCGAGCATGGTTGGCAAGTGGCCTATACGGAATTGGACGATACGGAAAACGCAGGCTCGATCCCCGGCGAACTCCTACGCCGCGCTGCGCAGCATGGCGCGCGCGAGGTCATCGCGACAGAGCCGGGTGAGTGGCGGCTGATTGATGCGCTGAATGAGGTGCCGCTTTCGGTCACGCTGCTGCAAGACGACCGTTTCCTGGCCTCCCATGCCGAGTTCGAAAACTGGGCGGACGGGCGCAAGCAATTGCGGATGGAGTATTTTTACCGGGACATGCGCCGCAAGACCGGGTTGATGATGGACGGCGACAAGCCGGCCGGGGACAAGT
>CAZPXE010000422.1:0-3502 GCA_964590545.1 uncultured Rhodobacterales bacterium
GCGCTCATGGTGCCGAGCCGTATGCCAAGATCAAGGCCCTGATCCGACCCCCGAAGGACACCGCCAAAGCCTTTGCCGCGATGGTGGAAGAGAACGAAATCCGCTCGCAACTGACCCATTTCGAGCGCGGTCGAATCGCTGTAATCGCCGCTCAGAACGGGGCGTTTGCGAGCGTTGAAACCGCCGTGTCGGGGCTGTTCCCACAGGCATCGAAGGCCAAGAAAAGCAAGATCCGCTCCTTCGCGCTGATCCATGAAGAACTGGGCGATATGCTCAACTTCCCAGAGGCGCTGCGCGAGAAGGATGGGCTGCGTTTGGCAACCGCTTTGAGGGCTGGCGGAGAGCCACGAATTCGGGAGGTTCTGGCGAGCGATCAGGGCACCGATGCGGAGCGGGAATGGGACCTTCTGGACGCCGTTCTGGACGAGTTCAGCGATGCGCCGAAACACGTCCGGCGGGGCGGCAGACCGCCCGTGGATGTGCCGCCGAAGGATTGGCAGGACAAGTTCACCAAGCGCCTTTCAAGCGGCGTGACCCTGCGGCGAGAGCGCGATTCGAAAGGGTACGTGATCCGGGTGCACGGGCGTCCGGTGAATGAGGATTTGATCGAAATGGTGATGGACCGGCTGAGCTATTGGCTGGATCATCCGGACAGCTAACGCGACGAAAGGGCAGGGAGGTTTCGCCGCGAAACCCTCGGCTTTTTGTGAGTGTTTTCAGCCCCTTAATGTTCGCGAAACCAAGCTGTGAAATTCTGCGAAACACATGGTTTCGCCGCGAAACCCAAGCAATTTATTGAATTTAATCAATGAGTTAATCCTTGCGAAACCCTGCGAAACCGCGTTTTCTGGGCGAAACGGGGTCACGGCGAGGCGCGTGCAAATGGCAGGCAAAAAACAGCGGATATTGGTGGGGCTTGCCGGTACGGTCATTGCGCTTTGGACCGCGAATTCGTCGCTGCTGGTGGGCGGTAAGGGCAGCCATGAAACCAAGCTGATCGCGCATCGCGGGGTGCATCAGATTTACGTTGGGAATGACCGGGGGAACGACGCCTGCCACGCTGCTCTGCTGGCGCCGATCACACACGGGTTCGTCGAGAACACCACTGCCTCGATGCGCGAAGCGTTTCGGCTTGGCGCGGATGTGGTGGAGATTGACGTGCACCTGAGCGCCGATGACGTTTTTGCCGTGTTCCATGATTGGACGCTCGACTGCCGCACGGACGGGCAGGGGGTCACGCATGAGCAGAGTTTTGACGATCTGAAGACGCTCGATCTGGCCTATCGGCTGGATGATGGGAGCGGGACGTTTGCGCTGCGGGGAACTCACGTCGGGGCAATGCCGTCGCTGGCGAAGGTCTTGGATGCCGGGATGGCGGGGACGTTTTTGATCAACTTCAAAAGCCGCAGGACCCGTGAGGGAGTGGCGCTGGCGGAGCGGCTGAAGGACCCGATATGGCATCGGCAGATTTTTGGGGTTTATGGGGGCGCGCCGCCGGTGCGAACGGCGGTTGAAAAGACGCCTGCGCTGCGAGGGTTCGACAGGGATGGGCTGAAGGCCTGTTTGCTGCGCTATGTCGCGCTGGGTTGGAGTGGGTATGTGCCGCAGACGTGTCGCGAAACCATGCTGCTTGTGCCGAAGGATATCGCGCCGTGGCTGTGGGGGTATCCGCATCGGTTCACGCGGCGGATGGGGGCCTATGGGACGGATGTAATTCTGGCCGGGGATTATGATGGGTCGGGGTTTTCCAGCGGGATTGATAGCGCCGAGGATCTGGCGGGCGTGCCAGAGCGGTTTGATGGGTATCTGTGGACCAATCGGGTCGAGGTGATTGGGCCGCTTTTTGGGGCGGTAGATTAGTCGCTGTGCTGGATCAAAGCGGTTAGACCCCCCCGCAACGCCTCGCGGTCGTCTTCGCCGATCACTTGGGCGATATCAGTCTCTATCATGCGGATTTGAGCCGCAGCGATGGCGCGCCAGCGTTGACCTTTGGCGGTGATGGACATCCGTTTGTCGCGTTTGGAGGCGGGGTCTAGCTCGACCGTCAGCATGCCTTGCGCCATCAGCCGGTTCACCGTTTCCTGACCCGCTTGGCGCAGCGTGCGTTCTGGGGCAAGCTGGGGCCAATGCTGGCGCTAGGGGGACTGTCATGGCTGACGAGGAACATCTGGACCTGATCCGCAGCGATGTGGGCGCGTGGAACGATTGGCGCGAGGGGTATCCCCATATCCTGCCGAACCTGCGCAAGGCGAAGCTGGCGGGGCTGGACCTGAGCGGGGCGAATTTCAACGACACCAACTTGCGGCGCAGCGATTTGCGGGGTGCTAACCTGACCGGGGCGACGTTTCGGCGGACGGATATGCGCCGGGCGAAGATGGATCGCGCGACGTTGCATGGGGTGGATTTCACCTCGACCAACCTGATCGATACCTCGCTGCGGGAGGCGTCGCTGCGGGACAGCTACATCTATGGGGTCAGCGCGTGGAACATTGATCTGGAAGGGGCAGAGCAGCGGGGGCTGATCATCTCGCGCAGGACCGCGCCGCTGATCACGGTGGATGATTTGCGGATGGCGCAGTTCATCTATCTGCTGGTGAATGATCAGGGGCTGCAAAGCATGATCAACACGATGGGGCGGCGGTCGGTGCTGATCCTTGGTCGGTTTACACCGCAGGTGCGCAAGGATGTGCTGGACGGTATCCGCGACAAGCTGCGGGCGCTGAACTATATCCCGGTGATTTTCGACTTCGACCGGCCCGATGACAGGGACTATACCGAGACGATTGGCGTGCTGGCGCGGCTGTCGCTGTTTGTGATCGTCGATATCACGAACCCGCGCTCTTCGCCGCTGGAACTGCAATCGACGGTGCCGGATGTGAAGGTGCCATTTGTGCCAATCATCTCGAAGGAAGAGCAGCCCTTTGCCATGTTTCGGGACCTGACCGTGTATCCGTGGATGATGAAGCTGCGCCGGTACGCCGACAAAGAGCAGCTTTTGGCCAATCTGGAGCGGAAGATCATCCAGCCCGCGTTGAAAAAGCACAACGAGTTGACCGCCGCGAAGGCGCAGGACATGCAGATTGAGGATATGGGCGACTAAGCCCGCGCTGAAACGGGTTTGCGCAGTTGACGCCATGGCCCGGCGTCTTCCACAGTAGGGGTCTGATATCTGGGGGATTCCATGCCGTATTTTGAGCGCAAGCCGTGGGCGGAAAGCATCGGCAAGGTGGCTGTGCCGGAGGTGCTGACAGAGGGTATGGGTGCGCCCGCCGTGGATGAGGCCGGGATCGTCGATATCGCGCAAGAGGTGCTGAGCGCCGAGACCGGGCCGCAACACGCGCTGGACGGACCCTATCGCTGCCGCGAGGTGCTGCACCCCGGCGGGGAAGGGCGCATGGTGCTGGAGGTCGAGGCGGACCGGAATGGCGGACCGCTGACGCTGGACCTGTCGCCGGGTGACCTGCGTTCAGGCCAGCATGTGCTGCCGTCGAACCGGGTGGCG
>CAZPXE010000423.1:0-3495 GCA_964590545.1 uncultured Rhodobacterales bacterium
GATATCAAAAACCGCTAGGAGTTTTTTATCTGGTGTACCGGCGATCGATCCAAGTCGGCTAAAGAACCAGCTTCGCCAGGCGGCTCCTTCTCTTTCCAGCACGGCATCAATCAAGTTCTCTTTCGATTTGAAGTGCGCATAGAGCGTTGATTTCGCGGTTCCCGCAGCCTGAGCGATCGTATCGACACCTGTGAACGCAAAGCCGTGGTGACAGAATAATTCTGTCGCGGCATTTAAAACGCGGTCTTTCGCTGTATCAGCTGTTCTGCCGATGCAGGTCCAAGCCGCATTTGCATCTATAGTGTCGTGTTTCAACTCTACATTCATTCCTTGCCGACTCACGCCTTTCGAAATGCGTATCTATCCTTTTCAGACAGGTCAGTATGATCCGATGGTTTCACTTCGCCAGATTCGTGAGTGCACATAAAATCATCGAGTCCGTGCCGAAATGCAAGAAATTTGATGCATATTGAGTAAAACTCGCAAAGGTCGAAGGCTTTTCCAGGGTGTGAGTTGACAGAAAACTGTCCTCGAACTGACGCTAACCAAGACAGATCTGTCTGATCGTGCCTTGGGGGCCAATTTGCAGTTAAGCGTGAACATGGATGAATTAAGCGATGAAACGCGCGAAACTGCGGCGCCTAGCGTCGTGAGCGCTGATCTAAGCGAGGCTGATCGTCGGTATCTAAAAGTGTCGGCGGTGTCGCATGCTTATTCGAAAAACTCGCCAACTGTTCTTAAGTCTATCGATCTGACGATTGCGAAGGGTGAAGTTGTTGCGCTGATCGGGCGATCCGGGAGCGGCAAGTCGACCCTGCTTCATATCATGTCGGGCCTGATGAAGTCTGCTGACGGTGCGGTTCATATTGCCGGTCAGCGCGTTGAAAAGCCTTCCCCGCGTTGGGTCATGATGTTTCAATCGCCTTCTTTATATCCGTGGATGACGGTCGCCCAGAATGCGGCTTTGGGTCTGCGCTATGCTGGGAAGGCGAAGGGCTCAGAACCTCGGATCAAAGAAGTTCTAGAACTTGTCGATCTCGCCGAGTTTGCGGATCGAAACGTTCAAGACCTGTCCGGTGGCCAGCAGCAGCGGGCGGCGATTGCGCGTTCTATCGCGCCTGAACCCGAGCTTTTACTACTGGATGAGCCCTTTTCCGCGCTTGATATCTTTACCCGCCGCGCCTTGCAAAATGACGTGCGCGAGATTGCAAAACGGCTGGGTCTAACCGTTGTGCTTGTTACGCATGACGTGTCCGAGGCCGTTCAAATGGCAGACAGAGCTGTCTTGCTGGAAAGCGGACCGGGGCGGATCGCTGGGGATACGGAAATCAAGCTATCGGAGGCTGATCGGGTCTCTCAATCCAAGAAATTCCAAATGGAAACGACGCGCTTGCGCACGCTCTACACCGAAATCGCGGGAATGGGTTAGCGCGCACCAAACAGGGGGTCACTATGACAGACCAAACGAAAGACAATACTGCCGATTGGGATGACGAAGAATACTTCGCGTCCGATTTCACACGTCGCCAGACGTTGGACATGATGGCGAAGGGGGGGCTGTTTGCCTCGCTTTCCGCGATGATGGCGGGCTTGCCGCAGCAGGCCTATGCGCAGGACGATGAGGTTGTGCGGATCGGTTATCTGCCGATCACCGACGCGACCGCACTCTTGGTGGCCCATGCAAAGGGCTATTTTGAGGACGAAGGGCTAGAGGCTGAACGCCCAACGCTGATCCGGGGTTGGTCGCCTTTGATCGAAGGGTTCGTGTCTAACAAGTTCAACCTTGTGCACTTCCTCAAGCCGATCCCGGTTTGGATGCGTTATAACAACAACTTCCCGGTCAAAATCATGTCTTGGGCCCATACTAATGGCTCTGGTCTGGTCGTTGGCGCTCACACGGACATTACTGATTTCAGCCAGCTCGGTGGCAAGCAAGTTGCAGTGCCGTTCTGGTATTCGATGCACAATGTCGTGCTTCAATATGCGCTGCGCCAAAGCGGGATCACGCCTGTGATCAAGGCTCAGGGTGAGCCGCTGGCGCCCAATGAATGCAACCTGCAAGTGATGCCTCCGCCGGATATGCCACCAGCCTTGGCTGCGAAAAAGCTGGATGCTTACATCGTGGCCGAACCTTTCAACGCCTTGGGTGAAATGATGGCGGGTGCGCGGATGCTGCGCTTTACCGGCGACATTTGGAAAAACCACCCTTGCTGCGTTGTCTGTATGCATGAAGAGGCGACAACGGCCAAAGCGGAATGGACCCAGAAGGTCATGAACGCGGTTGTGCGCGGTGCGATCTATGCGTCCGAGAATAAGATGGAAGTGGCGACGCTGCTGTCCAAGGATGGCGAAGGTTATTTGCCAGCACCTGCGCCGGTCGTGCAGCGTGCGATGACCGTCTATCAGGATGATGAGGCTTATCAGGAAAGCGGGGTCATCCACCATCAGGCCGAATGGCAAAATGGGCGGATTGATTTCCAGCCGTGGCCGTATCCATCCGCCACAAAGCTGATCGTTAAGGCGATGGGTGAGACCGTCGTGTCAGGCGATGCGACCTTCCTGAAGGACTTGGACCCAGAATTCGTTGCAAATGATTTGGTCAACTACGAATTCGTAAAGAACGCACTGGATGCGAACCCGTCGTGGATCAATGATCCGTCGGTCAATCCGGGCGATCCGTTCAGCCGTGAAGAAGTTCTGAAGCTATGAGCGATAGCCCGGCCATACCGTCCCCGATACGCTTGCCCGCCCTCGGTCGTTACCGAGGGTTGGTATGCAATGTCGCGGGCATCGCCGGGCTGTTATTTATCTGGTGGGTCGGCGGACGGATGGTCGCCAACTCGCCGGGCATGTATGCGTTTTCATTGTTCGCTCCCGGTCCAGCACTGTCCCAGCTTTGGGAAATGCTTTGGAACGGTGAAGTCAACAAAATGACTTGGCCCTCGCTCTACCGCGTCGGGTTGGGGCTGTTTTTTGCGATTGTGATTGGTGTGCCTGTTGGCATCGCAATTGGGCGCATCGTGATCCTGCGTGATGTTACCAACATCCCGTTCCAATTCTTGCGCATGATCTCTCCGCTGTCGTGGATGCCGATTGCTGTGATGGCTTTTGCAACTTGGGATGCGGCGATCATCTTTTTGATCACCGTTGCGGCCGTCTGGCCGATTATGTTTGCGACCGCCGCAGGCTTGCGCCGGCTTGACCCGGCTTGGTTGAAAGTGGCGCGCAATCTGGGCGCATCACCTTGGCACCAACTGACCACGGTGATCTTGCCTGCAATTGCCACCGACATCCTTACCGGCATTCGCCTTGCCCTTGGCGTGGCGTGGATCGTGCTGGTGCCTGCCGAGTATCTTGGGGTCACATCCGGTCTTGGCTACGCAATCAATGATGCCCGAGACACCCTTGATTACTCGCGCCTTGCCGCGACCGTGGTGGTGATCGGGGTGATCGGATTTTTCTTAGATTACATCTGTTTGAAGATCGTCCAGCACC
>CAZPXE010000424.1:0-3495 GCA_964590545.1 uncultured Rhodobacterales bacterium
GTGATCTCAACGCGCGGCTTGGGGCATGATGTGATGGCATCGGATGTGCGCGGAACGCTGTCCGCCCTGCGCGGCGCGACAGGCTCCTATGTGATTGCCCGGCGCAGCCTTGATGCATCGGGGGCGCTGATAACGCGCAAGATCACCTGCACGGCGCATAAGGACAAAGGCACGCTGAAAGAAACCTGCTCCGGGTCCAGAACCGCAGTGGAAAACCAGTATGTTAAGGATGCAAATGGGCGCGCTCGTTCCCAGCAATGGCTTGGCCCGGCGCTTGGCTACATCGAGTTGGAGCGATTAAAGTAGCCGCACGACATCTTGTCATTGAAGCGCTGAGCCGCTTTGATCCAAGGTATGACAGACGATATTCTCTCCCGCTCCGCCACCGATATTGCGCGCGCCGTTACCACTGGTGAGGTATCTGCCCGCGAAGTTGCCGAGCGCAGTCTGACGCGTGTTGCGTCATCCGAGCCGCACTTGAACGCCCTTTGTGAAGTGACCGAGCAGATCGCGCTGGATGCGGCGGATGCTGTGGACAAGGCCCGCGCGGATGGAGTGCCACTGGGACCGCTGGCTGGCGTGCCGATTACGACGAAGAACAACGTCGATCAGGCGGGCACGCTCAACACGGGCGGCATCCGGCAGGGCAAGGACAATCTGTGCCAGCAGGACAGCCCGCTGATCGCGCATCTCAAGGCGGCGGGGGCAGTTGTGGTGGGGCGCTCGAACGTGCCTGCGTTTTCGTTCCGCTGGTTCACGGATACGGATCTGCATGGCCGCACGCTGAACCCACATGGCGCGCATTTGTCACCCGGTGGCTCGTCCGGCGGGGCGGCGGTGTCTGTCGCGGCAGGGTACGGACCGCTGGCGCATGGCAACGATATCGGTGGCTCGATCCGCTTTCCGGCCTATGCGTGTGGCGTGGTTGGTCTGCGTCCGACCGTGGGGCGCGTGCCGGCTTATACGCCGTCGAATGGCGGTCTGCGCGCGTTGACCAGTCAGCTGATTGCTACGGACGGGCCGATCGCGCGCTCTGTCGCCGATTGCCGCCTCGGCCTGAATGTGATGGCGCAACCTTCTCCCCTTGATCCGCAGCAAGCACCGATGCCGCCGGTTGCCTCAGGAGCGCTTCCCTCACGTGTCGGGCTGATGCGCGGTTCGGCGCTCGGCCATCCCGCGCCAGAGGTTGACGCCGCGCTGACCCGCGCGGCGCAGGCATTGGAAGCGCGCGGCGTGCAAGTGCAAGAGGTTGCGCTGCCCGCGTTTGAACAGGCGCATGAGGTATGGACCAAGCTCGTATTCTACCACATCCGCCACCACTATCTGAGTGCGATCCGGGATAGTGGCGACACGGCGCTGATCCACAATGTCGAGACGGTGCTGAGCTTTATGGGCGATGTGACTGGCGAAGAGGTTGCTGATATGTGGGCCGCGCGCGTCCAGATGATGCGCGCGTGGTCGGGACTGTTCGCGACCCATCCTGTGGTGCTCCTGCCCAACAGCTACCGCCACGGGCTGCGCGTCGATGCGGATCAAGGCGATGCGGCGTCGCTTGAGCGGCTGTTTCACGATCAATCCCCATTGCTTGCGACCGCTTTGCTGGGGCCGCCGGGGCTTTCGGTGCCGACTGGGCTGGCCGCCGATGGCGCGCCGACGGGGGTGCAGATCATCGGGCGCTGGTGGCACGAGGCGGATATTCTGGCCGCCGGAGAGGCGATTGAAGCGGCGATGCCGGGTGTTGGGATTGTTGACCCGGCTTCGTAGCGTCCGGGCCACGGTTATGCGAAGGCGTCACCCCGCCGCCAGCAACAGCATCGTGCCCAGCCCCCAAAGGGTCATCTGGAAATGGGTGTTCTGCGCGCCTTCATGCCCGAACCAATAGCAAAAATGGTTCCCTGCCACGAGGAACCCGGCCCAGACCGAGGTGAACGCGGCGCTGCCGATCATGGCGAGACCCCGCGCCGTCTCAGACCCCAAGATTCCAACGAGAGCGAGAACCAGCGACGCAGCACCGAGCCACAAAAGCACGGTTGCTAGAAACTCCGCCGCGACGACGAAGCGGAAGGCGAGGAGTTGCAGCCGCCGGTCGGTAATCGCGCGATGGGCGACGGGTTCATAGGCTTCGGGATATTCGTCGCGGATGCGGACCATCTCCATCACTTCGGCGGTATATGTCTCGTTTTGCGAAGGGTAGAGAATGTTGTCGCGCACGCCGGTTGTCAGCCAAGCGGCGATGGCGGTGACGGCGGCCAACTGGGCCAGAAGCAAAGCAAATTCGAACATGGCTGGATTAGGCATGACTTGCGCGGCGGGGTCCAGTGATGGCGAACGCAGGTGTGCAAAAAAGCAAAAGGGCCGCCCAATTGGACGGCCCTTCCGAAAGGTATCTTCCGAGGATCAGGTCCAGGCGAGGTTCGCCGGACGGATCTCGTAGGAGATGTGGTGGTTGCCGCCTACCAAGTTGGACTTGGTGTGGTTGTAAAGCGAGCGCCAGTAGGGCTGAACCGTCACGCCAGCGTCCTGGATCATCTTCTGACCCTTCGCCATCAGCGCGCGGCGCTTTTCAACGTCAGCCGTGGCCAGCGCTTCGGACAGGTTGGCGTCGAAATCCGCATCGGACCAGCCGAACTCGTTCCACGCCTCGCCCGTGCGATAGGCGAGTGCCCAGATTTGCACGCCCAGTGGGCGGTGGTTCCAGTTGGTCGAGGAGAACGGATACTTCGCCCAATCGTTCCAGAAGGTCGAGCCGGGCAGAACCGTCCGCTTCACATTGATGCCAGCGTCGCGCAATTGCGCGGCAACGGCGTCGGTGGTGTCCTTGCGGTAGCCATCGTCGATCGAGATCAGCTCGTGCTCGAAATCGCCCATGCCCGCTTCGTCCATCAGCGCCTTGGCGCCAGCTGGGTCGACAGCCATGGCAGGCAGTTCGGCATATTCCGGGTGGAACGGTGCGACGTGGTGGTTTTCGGCCACGATGCCGCGCCCGCCAAGGCCCAGCTCCAGCAGTACGTTGTTGTCCACGGCCATGGTGATGGCCTTGCGCACACGCTCATCTGCATAGATTTTCTTGCCATCGACTTCGGCAAGCTGGTTCGGACGGATTACGATGGTCGCAGCCGTCGAAATCTCGTGCTGTGTCCAGCCGTCCAGAGTGGAGAGGATGTCGATGAAGTCGCCATCGACCGAGTAGGTCATGTCGAACTCATCTGCTTCCGCGCCCGCGACCCATGCCGCTGGATCGGTGCCGTAATCGACCATTTCGACACGGTCCATATAGGCGCCGTTGCCCGCGTTCCACCACGTGTGGCCTTCGTTGCGGACCAGAACGGATTTCACGCCAACTTCGAGGCTTTCAGGCAGGTAGGGGCCTGTGCCAACTGGATTGCCCAGCATGTCTTCGGGGTTGTGCGAGCTGTGCACGATGGCCGCCGGATAATCCGCCATGCCCGCAATCAGCGAGATGTCGGAGGCAGGCAGCATCAGCTTCACCGTGTG
>CAZPXE010000425.1:0-3033 GCA_964590545.1 uncultured Rhodobacterales bacterium
CCTATCAGGTCCAGAAATCCAAGCTGATCGAAAAGATCGCGGAGCTGATCCAGACCAAGAAAATCCCGATCCTCGCCGATGTACGCGACGAATCCGCCGACGATATCCGCCTGATCCTTGAGCCGAAGTCGAAAAACGTCGATCCCGACGTGCTGATGGGGATGCTCTATCGCAACTCCGATCTCGAAACGCGCTTCTCGCTCAATATGAACGTGCTGATTGATGGTGTGACGCCCAAGGTTTGCTCGCTCAAGGAAGTGCTGCGCGCCTTCCTCGACTTCCGGCGCGAGGTGCTGATCCGCCGTTCAAAACACCGGATGGAGAAGATCGACCACCGTTTGGAGGTGCTCGAAGGCTTTATCGTCGCTTTCCTCAACCTCGACCGCGTGATCGACATTATCCGCTATGATGACGAGCCCAAAGCGGCCCTGATGCGCGAGGATTGGTCCAAGGATCACCCCCGCGCGATGGACGAAGCCGATTACGTCTCACCAGCGGCGGGTGAGGGGGAATTGTCCGAGGTTCAAACCGAAGCCATCCTCAACATGCGGCTGCGCTCTTTGCGGCGGCTGGAAGAACTCGAGTTGCTGCGCGAGCAATCCGCTTTGATGGAAGAACGCGCGGGCCTCGAAGACCTGCTCGACAGCGATGATTTGCAATGGAACCGGATCTCCGATCAGTTGCGCGAAGCCAAAGCCAAATTCGGCAAAGATTACGAACATGGGCAGCGCCGCACCCAATTCGCCGAAGCGGGCGAGGTCGAGGATGTGCCGCTTGAGGCCATGATCGAGCGTGAGCCGATCACCGTGGTGTGCTCGCAAATGGGCTGGGTCCGCGCCATGACGGGCCATATCGACCTGACCCGTGAGTTGAAATTCAAGGACGGCGACGGCCCGCGTTTCATCTTCCACGCCGAAACCACCGACCGCTTGTTGGTCTTCGGCTCCAATGGCCGCTTCTACACCGTATCGGCGGCCAACCTGCCCGGCGGGCGCGGCATGGGTGAGCCACTGCGTCTGATCGTCGATCTGCCTAATGAGGCGGAAATCCTCGACATTTTCACCCACGACCCGGCGCGCAAGCTGCTCGTTGCCTCCAGCGCAGGCGACGGCTTCGTGGTGCCAGAGCCGGACGTGCTGGCCCAGACCCGCACCGGCAAACAGGTCCTGAACGTGCGCGGCGACGTGCGCGCGGCGCTGTGTAAACCTGTGACCGGAGACAGCGTGGCCGTAGTGGGCGAGAACCGCAAAGTGTTGGTCTTCGGCCTCGATGAGCTGCCCGAAATGGGACGGGGCAAAGGCGTGCGTTTGCAGAAATACAAAGACGGCGGCATGTCCGACGCCGCCACCTTCACCCGCGCCGAGGGCCTTTCATGGCTCGACCCCGCAGGCCGCACCCGCACCGAGACCGACCTCACCGAATGGACCGGCAAACGCGCCTCAGCAGGCCGCATGGCCCCGCGCGGCTTTCCACGGGACAACAAGTTCACCTAAGCGCCAAACGCCAACCCACTGATCTGCGCCCGGCACCACCACACTTTTCACGTGCAACCGTCCACATCTCGGATTACGCTCTCCCCACAAAAAAACCCGGACCCAAATCCGGCCCGCAAAAAGTGAAAGAGCGCACGTCATGAGTTCAAGCATCCAAGGCTACTACCACGGCAAATCCGGCCCCCTCTTTGGCCTCTTCCTCAAAACCACCCTGCTCACGCTCCTGACCCTCGGCATCTACCGCTTCTGGGCCAAAACCCGCATCCGCAAATACATCTGGTCCGCCACCACCGGCCAGGATGACAGCTTCGAATACACCGGCACCGGGCTGGAAAAATTCCTCGGCTTCCTCATCGCCGTCGTCATCCTCGCGATCTATCTGGGCATCTTCCAAACGATCCTCTTCTACTTCGGCATCTTCCTCTTCGACGAGCCGCAAACCGAAGCCGAATTCCTCCTCCAACTCGCAGGCATCTACATCACCCTATTCGCCGTGGCGCCCCTGATCTTCTTCGCCCAATACCGCGCCCGCCGCTACAAAATGGCCCGCACCCGCTGGCGCGGCCTGCGCTTCGGCATGGATAGCGAGGCATGGGGCTATGTCTGGCGCGCAATCGGCCATAACCTGCTGACCCTCATCACACTCGGCGCGCTCCTGCCCCGCCAAACCTTCTACCTCGAAAAATACATGACCGATCGCACATGGTACGGCGACGCCCGCTTCGTGCAAAACGGCAAATGGACCGCGCTCTACCCCGGCATGAAACACGCCATCATCGGCATCGTGATCCTGCTGATCACACTCGCCATCATCGCCATAACCCTGTCCGGCCAAGGCGGAAACCCAACCTCCCCGCCGGCCATCCTCATCGTCGCTATCTTCGTCGGCTATATCTGGCTGGCCATCGGGATCGTGTCCTACCGCGTTTACGCCTTCAACTACCTCACCGCGCACAAAACCCTCGACAACGAGATTACCTTCCGCGCCGCGATGGAAACCACAAAAGTCGTCTCCACCTATATCGTCGGCGGGCTGGTCATCATCGGCCTCTTCGTCGTGCTGGGCGTGGCCGCGGGGGTTCTGATGACTGGCTTCTTCGCCGCCACCTTCGCCGCCGGAGGTGATCCCACGGCTGTGCAACCAACTGACATGATTGGCGTGTTCATCGGCCTCGCACTCTTCTACCTCGTCTTCCTTTTGCTGATCGGGGGCGTGTCACTGGTCCTCATCACCCAGAAAATCATCGCCCACGCCGTCAATGGCATCACCGTCTCCGGCACCGATCACCTCGACACCATCCGCCAACGCGCCGCCGACAAAGGCGCAGACGCAGACGGGTTCGCCGACGCGCTCGATATCGGCGGGGCGCTCTGATGCAAACCTGCAAGGGCCGGTATTTCGACGGTGAAACCGGCTTGCGGGTGGAGGTTGAGGTCTCCATCACCCCAAACACAGGCCAACTCACGCTGGCCCATCCCGACCTGCCACCGGACCGCAGCACTTGGCCGCTCAGCACCCTCCGCGCCCTGCGCGATGAGG
>CAZPXE010000425.1:3043-3490 GCA_964590545.1 uncultured Rhodobacterales bacterium
TGATCGACCTGCCGCGCCTCACCATCAGCGACCCCGATGCCATCGCGGAACTCAAAAGCGCCTGCCCGAACCTGATGAAAAAGGACCTCGCAGCTGGCACAGCATGGCGCATCACCTCCCGCATCGGGCTGGCCGCCGGGGCCGTCGCCGCGATGATCTTCATCATCATCCCCGCCATGGCAGGCACCCTCGCCACCTTGATCCCGCCAGACCGCGAGGCGCGCTGGGGCAAATCCGTCGTTGCGCAAGTCGAACGCTTCCTCGGCGGCTCTGAACTCGGTGCATTGGCCTGTTCTACCCCGGACGGGGACGCCGCACTGTCGGCCATGATGGCCCGCCTCGGCTCTGGCACCGAACTGACCTATGACATCAATGTCTCCGTCTTCGACCATGAAATGGTCAACGCCTTCGCCGCCCCCGGCGGGCAAGTCGTCCTGCTGCGCGGCC
>CAZPXE010000426.1:0-3480 GCA_964590545.1 uncultured Rhodobacterales bacterium
GAAGATGCACAACGGCTGGATGCGTTGATGATGGCGCGGGGTGTGCGGTGTCTGGGCGGCACGCCCCTGTTCCGGCTGTATGAGGCTGAAGAGGCGTCGGCCTTTCAGGAGGGTTTGGCGCGGCATCACATCTGGTCGCGCATCTTTCCTTATAGTGACCGTTGGGTCCGGCTTGGCCTGCCTGCCCCGCACCAATGGGACCGCGTCGCGGCGGCGCTTGCGTGAGCGAACATCTGGCGATTTTGCTGGCTGCGCTGGTGCTGGACGCGGTGTTTGGCGAACCGGACTGGCTCTGGGCGCGCGCGGCGCATCCGGCGGTTTTGATGGGCAGACTTCTGAGCAGGGTGGAAGCGGTGCTGTATGGGCAAAGCCGAGGTTTAGGGACGTTGTGTTTGGTCTTGTGCATTGGTGTTGTCGGGGGCGCGTCATGGGGGCTGGCACAGCTTGGGCCGTGGATAGAGGCGATCTGCGCGGCGACCTTGCTGGCGCATCGCTCGCTGATCCAGCACGTGCAGCGCGTCGCGGATGATTTGCGGATCTCGATTGAGGCCGCGCGGGATAGCGTTGCGATGATCGTCAGCCGTGATACCGGGCAGATGGATCAGGCGCAGGTGTCGCGCGCCGCCATTGAAAGCGCGGCAGAGAACCTAAGCGATGGCGTGATCGCCCCGGCCTTTTGGTGTCTGATCGGGGGGCTGCCGGGGATCGCGATTTACAAGATGGTGAACACGGCGGACAGCATGATTGGTTACCGCACCGAGCGATACAACGCCTTTGGATGGGCAGCCGCGCGTTTGGACGATGTGCTGAATTGGGTGCCTGCGCGTCTGACCGGGCTTGGCTTTTGGCTGGTCGGCGGATTGCGCGGGCCTTGGAGCGACATCACCGCAGATGCGCGCCGCCACAAGTCGCCCAATGCGGGTTGGCCCGAAGCGGCGCTGGCCCGAGCGCTTGGGATCGCGCTGGCGGGCCCGCGTCCCTATCATGGCGAAATGCAGGACCTGCCTTGGGTCAACCCGCGCGGTTTGCGCAACATGTCCGCCCCGCATATCGACGCGGCGATCGGTCAGCTCTGGCGTGTTTGGGCGCTGTTGGGCATGGTTGTGGCGATTGGTTTATTTGTCTCATGGGGGATTTGATGGTTCGACTTGCTGTGGTTCTTGCCGGGATGTTGTCACTGTCCAGTCCTGCGTTGGCGAAATGTGGCGGCAGTTTTTCGAGCTTTGTGAATGGCTTGGCGTCCGAGGCGCAATCGCGCGGCTATGATCGGGCGACGACTTCGAAATTCTTTGCCAATGTGCGGCAGGACCCCAAAGTGCTGAAGGCCGACCGCGCGCAGGGGGTGTTCCAAAAGCCGTTCATCGAGTTTTCGCGGCGGTTGATTTCGCAACAGCGGCTCGACAAGGGCAAGAAATTGGCACGCAGTTATGATCGGGTGTTTGATCGGATCGAGCGTGATTATGGTGTGCCGCGCGGGGTGCTGCTGGCGTTCTGGGCGTTCGAGACGGATTACGGCGCATTTCAAGGGAACTTCAACACGTTGAATGCCTTGGTGACTTTGAGTCACGATTGCCGCCGACCTGAGTTGTTCCGCCCGCAGGTGTTCTCGGCGTTGGAGCTTTACACGCGCGGTCAGTTCAGTCCGGGCCGCACGACGGGCGCTTGGGCCGGAGAGATTGGCATGGTCCAGATGTTGCCCGCCGATATCATCGAAAACGGTGTTGATGGCGACGGAGACGGCAAGGTCGATCTGAAAGGATCGGCCCCGGATGCGCTTCTGTCCGGTGGCAAAATGTTGCGGCACTTGGGTTGGACGGCGGGTCAGCCGTGGATGCAAGAGGTAACGGTGCCTGCCGGGATGGATTGGTCGCTGTCGGGGCTGAATACCCGGCTGTCGGCGCAAGATTGGGCCAAACGCGGGGTGAAGCCGCGGTCCGGCAAGCTGGCGAAGCTGCCTGCGTCTTTGATCCTGCCGCAGGGGCATAAGGGGCCTGCCTTCCTCGCCTATCCGAATTTCCGGGTGTATTTCGAGTGGAACCAGAGCTTTACCTATGTGCTGACCGCCGCCTATTTCGGCACGCGGTTGCAAGGCGCGCCGGTTTATGATGCGGGCAAGCCTGACGCGGGGCTGAGCGGCAACCAGATGAAGCAGTTGCAGCGCAAGTTGCAGGCGCGCGGTTATAACGTTGGCAAGGTCGACGGCATTCTTGGCGCGCGCACCCGCGACGCAGTGCAGCGCGAGCAACAGCGGCTGGGCCTGCCTGCGGACGCATGGCCGACGCCGGGATTGCTGAACCGTCTGTGATGGGCGGGTTTGTAATTTGGTAAGGGTTGGGGTATATATTTGAGTATCGAAATGTGCTTTCAGGGTACTCACCTCAAAAGCAGACCCCGCAGAGTTGCACCTCTGCGGGGTCACTCTTTTTCAGGCTAGAGCCCGATCAAGAGACGGATGATGCCAAGCGCCAATGTAGCAAGGGCTATCGCCACCATCCATTTTCGAAATGTACTTTCCTTCAGACTACTCACCTCCTTCCACCGCGATGTATCGCGGATGGGGGGAGGTTAGCGGCGCATGGTTAACCGGGTATTAGGCGACCAGAGACTCGGCTTTTTTCAGATCGACCGACACCAACTGGCTCACGCCTTGTTCCTGCATTGTCACGCCGAACAGCCGGTCCATCCGCGACATCGTCACCGCATGGTGGGTGATGATCAGGAAGCGGGTTTCGGTCTGGCGGCACATCTCATCCAGCAGGTCGCAGAAGCGGGTGACATTGGCGTCGTCGAGCGGCGCGTCCACCTCGTCGAGCACGCAGATCGGAGCCGGATTGGCGAGGAAGACGCCGAAGATCAGCGCCAGCGCGGTCAGGGTCTGTTCACCACCAGACAGCAGCGAAAGGGTCGAGAGTTTCTTGCCGGGCGGTTGGCACATGATCTCTAGCCCGGCCTCAAGTGGGTCATCGCTTTCGACCATCACAAGGTTCGCCTCGCCGCCGCCAAACAAGTGCTTGAACAGCATCGAGAAGTTGCTGTTCACCTGCTCGAACGCCGTCAAAAGCCGCTCGCGCCCCTCGCGGTTGAGGTTGGCGATGCCGCTGCGCAGGGTCTTGATCGCCTCTTCCAGATCGGCTTTTTCGCTGGTGAGCGTGTCATGCTCTTCCTGCACCTCGCGCGCGTCCTCTTCGGCGCGCAGGTTCACGGCCCCCAGCGCGTCGCGCTGGCGTTTCAGGCGGTTGACGTCGGCTTCCAGCGCCTCGGCGCGGGGCATGTCTTCGGGGTTCACCTCCAACTTGGTCAGAAGCTGGTTGGGCGTGGATTGCTGGTCTTCGGCGATGCGTTCGGCGGCGGCTTGGGTGGTCTCGCGCGCGGCTTCTACGCGGGCTTCGGCACGGGCGCGGGCCTCGCGCGCCTCAGAAGCTGTACGCTCCGCCTCGCGTTCGGTATCGGTGGTCTGACGCAGCGCGCCTTCGCCTGTAG
>CAZPXE010000427.1:0-3475 GCA_964590545.1 uncultured Rhodobacterales bacterium
CCCGTTGGAGGTGAAATACATCAAAATCTGGCACGGCCTTGTCCCAGCGCTGTTCATGTCCATCGCCGCTGTCGTGGGCGGGCTGATCCTGCTGGCACTGTTCAAGCCGCTGCTGCGCGCATGGGACGCCGCCCCCAGGCCCGAGGCGAAGACGATCTTTGAAGCGCTCATCGCTGCAATCGTCTCTGCCGCGAAATCCGCGACGCATCTTGTCCATAACGGCGCCTTCTCGCGCTATGCCGCGATCATGCTGATCACCGTTATCGCAGCAGGCTATTTCGCTTGGACCACCGGCACCATCAGCGCAGCCACCCGCCAAATGCAGCCAATCACCGTTGTCCCTGCAGCGGGCTGGCTTATGCTTGTCGTCTCGACAATCGGGCTGGTGTTCTATCACCGCAACCGCCTGATGGCGCTGATTATTGTCTCAATCATCGGCCTGATGGTCTCAGTCGGGTTTGTCTATTTCAGCGCGCCTGATCTGGCGATGACCCAGCTGACGGTCGAGGTCGTCACGGTCATCATGCTCCTGCTTGCCCTGAACTTCCTGCCCAACCTCTCGCCCATCGAAAGCACCGTCCTGCTGCGTGCCCGCGACGGCGCAATTGCGCTCGCGGGGGGGCTCGCTGCGATGGCGCTGAGCTGGCATTACCTGCTGCGCGATGCAGTCACGGACCCGATCTCCGGCTTCCACCTCGCGAATTCCTACAAAGGCGGCGGCGGGACCAATGTGGTGAACGTGATCCTCGTCGATTTCCGGGGCTTTGATACCTACGGGGAAATCATCGTCCTCGGCATCGCCGCCCTGCTGATTTTTGCCCTGACCGAAACCGTCCTCGGCGGGCCAATCCGCGCCAAGCTGCTGAACCGCAAGCCCGATCAGGCGCGCGCGGGCGATATGCACCCGATGATGATGGTCGTCCTGACCCGCGTGATGATGCCCGTGGTGATGCTCGTCGGCTTCTACATCTTCCTGCGCGGCCATAATGAGCCGGGCGGCGGCTTCATCGCGGGCCTCGTGGTGTCCATCGGCTTCGTCATGCAATACATGGCCTCCGGCTATACATGGACCACGGCGCGGCTGCGCTATCCCTACCATTCGGTGATCGGCGCGGGCGTTCTGATAGCGGGGCTGTGCGGCATCGGCTCTTGGTTCGTGGCCAAGCCCTTCCTGACCTCGGACTTCACCTATGTCCGCATCCCGCCCTTTGAAAAGTTCGAACTGGCCACCGCCGCCATCTTCGACGTGGGCGTGTTCCTGACGGTCGTCGGCGCGGTGCTGCTGTCGATGGAAAGCTTCTCGCGCCTCGCGCACCGTCAAACCATGCCCGAAAGCGACCACCCAATGGATATCAACCCGGCGCGCGACGACCCGCAGCCCCAGAAAGCGGAGGTGTAAGCCCATGGAATTGCTCGTCGCTTCCGCCATTGGCATCCTGACCGCCGGGGGCATCTACCTGACCCTGCGTCTGCGCACCTTCCCGGTGATCCTCGGCATCGCCCTGCTGACCTATGCGGTGAACGTGTTCCTGTTCGCCTCCGGTCGCCTGACAGTGGGCGCGCCCCCGGTGCTGAGCGACGCCACCAACTACGCCGACCCGCTGCCGCAGGCGCTGGTGCTAACGGCGATTGTGATCTCCTTCGGGATGACCGCCGTGATCGTGGTGATCGCCCTCGGCTCCTTCCTCGGCTCCAACGATGACGCGGTGAATGATCCGCTGGAGCCCGCGGCACAGGAGGACCGAACATGAGCCACGTTCTGATCCTTCCGGTTCTGCTCCCGGCCTTCTTCGCGCCCTTCATCATCCTTGCCGCGCGCTATCACATGGGCATTCAGCGCACCGTCTCTGTGGCGGGCGTGATCGCTCTGATCGCCGTCGCCCTCGGCCTGATGATCCAAGCCTCCGACGGAACGGTCCTGCTCTATCGCCTCAGCGACTGGGCCGCGCCCTTCGGGATTGTGCTGGTCGCAGACCGCCTGTCCACGATGATGGTCCTGCTGACCTCAATCCTCGCGCTGCTGGTTCTGCTCTACGCCATCGGCTCTGGCTGGGACGAACGTGGGCGGCATTTCCATGCGCTTTATCAGTTCCAACTGATGGGGATCATGGGCGCATTCCTGACCGGGGACGCGTTTAATCTCTTCGTGTTCTTCGAAATCCTGCTGATCGCCTCCTACGGGCTGATGATCCACGCAGGCGGGAACGCGCGGCTGCGCGCGGGCACGCAATATGTCGCCTTTAACCTGCTCGGCTCGACGCTGTTCCTGTTCGCGCTCGGCTCGATCTATGCCGAGACGGGCACGCTGAACATGGCCGACCTCGCGCAGCGCGTCGCCACCATCGACCCGTCAGAAACAGTCGGCATCCGCGTCGCCGCTGTCTTGCTGCTGCTGGTCTTCGCGATCAAAGCCGCGCTGGTGCCGCTGCATTTCTGGCTCCCGTCGTCTTATGCCGAGGCCCCCGCCCCGGTCGCCGCCCTCTTCGCGATCATGACCAAAGTGGGCGCCTATGCGATCATCCGCATCTACACGATGGTCTTCCCGCCGGAACTCGAGGTCACAGCAGGCCTGCATGGCGAATGGCTCCTGCCTGCTGCGCTGATCTCTATGGCTGTCGGCGCACTGGGCGTTCTGGGCGCAAAGAAGCTGGATCGGCTGGTGGCCTTCGCCGTGATCGGGTCGATGGGAACCGTGATGGTCGCCATCTCGCTGTTCACCGAAGTGTCGATCACCGCCGCGCTTTACTACATGATCCACTCCACACTGGCCGCTGCCGCGCTGTTCCTGATCTCGGACATGGTGCGCGCGGGCCGCGACGGGCTGGCCCTGTCAGCCCGCGTGCCCATCGCGGGCGCGGCGTTGACCGCTGGGTTGTTCTTCGCCGCGGCCATCGCCATGACCGGAATGCCGCCGCTGTCGGGCTTCCTTGGAAAGCTTATGCTGCTGGATGCGGCCTTCACCGAACCGCAAGCCGTCTGGATCTGGGCGATTGTCCTGATCGCCTCGCTGGTCAGCGTGGTCGGCTTCGCGCGCGCAGGCTCCATCGTGTTCTGGAAACCCCATGCGATCGAACCAGACGAGCAAACCTCTGCCGCCGAGCGTCCCCACGCCCTGTCCTATGTGGCCGTTGGTGGGCTGATAGCCCTGCTCGCCGCCCATACAATCTTCGCCGGGCAGGTCACAGCCTATACCAGAGCCACAGCCAAGCAACTCTTTGCCCCCACCGCCTATATCGACACGGTGCTGAACACGCCCGGCAAGCTGAGCGATACGGTCGGCAAAACCGCAGACGCAAAGAAGGATTACTGACATGGCCGGAACCTTCCTGCGCAAAGCCCTGCCCCACCCGCTGCTGACCGTGCTGCTAGCGGTGGTCTGGGTGCTGCTGCAAAACCAAGTCTCTGCGGGTATGGCCGTGTTCGGCATTATCCTTGGCGTGATCATCCCTCTGCTCACCGCCGCATGGTGGCCCGA
>CAZPXE010000428.1:0-3472 GCA_964590545.1 uncultured Rhodobacterales bacterium
CGCGACGAATACTGGCAGCATGGCTCAGTCTGTGAGGATTATTCCGCGATCAAAGCCAAAGTGCTGGCGGTCGGCGGCTGGGGCGATGCGTATAAGAATGCCGTGCCGCAGATTGTTGAGAATATCGAAGGCGCGAAGGGCATCGTCGGGCCGTGGGTGCATAAATACCCGCATTTCGCGGTGCCCGAACCCCGGATCGGGTTCCTGCAAGAGGCGCTGCGCTGGTGGGATCGGTGGCTGAAGGGCGTGGAAAATGGCGCGGAAGATGACCCGGATTACCGCCCCTATCTGATGGACGGCGTGCGCCCGGCGACGTGGTATCTGGAGCGGGAGGGGCGGTGGCAGGCGGACCCGGAGGTGGCGCAGGTGGACCTGCACCTTACCAATGCCGGGCTGCGCGAGACCTCTGGCGCGCTGGAGGCGACGGTGACCTCTCCGGCGGATTGCGGGGCGGATAGCGGGGAGTATTGTGCGATCTGGCTGGGGCCGGAATTGCCTGGCGATCAGCGGCGCGATGATGCGTTGTCGCTTTGCTTCGACACGGGGCCGCTGTCTGAGGATATGGATATATCCGGTGAGGTGCAGCTTAAGCTTCGGCTTGCGAGTGATCAGCCAAACGCGCAGATAGCCGTGCGGCTGTGCCATGTGCATCCCGATGGGGCCTCGACCCGGATCACCTATGGCGTGATGAACCTGACGCATCGCCACTGTGCCGCTGAGCCGCAGCCGATGGCGCCGGGCGTGGCCGAAGACGTAACGATCCGGCTTGATCATATCGCCTACCGCGTGCCGAAAGGGCATCGGCTGCGCGTTGCTGTGTCGACGTCTTATTGGCCGCTGATCTGGCCCGCGCCGCATGCAGCAGCGCTGACGGTAACCGAAGGCACTCTGTCCATCCCGACCGCGCCGACCGCCCAGTCGCAATGGTCCTTCCCGCCCCCTGACGCCGCCGATCCGTGGCAGATCGAGCATCTGCGCGCGGATGCGCATGTCCGCCGCCGCGAGGTGGATATGGTGACAGGCGAGGTGCATCTGATCATTGAGGACGATTTCGGCAAGCAGCGCGATCTGGATCACGGGCTTATCCAGTCCACAATCGCGCGGGAGCGGTGGTCGATCCACCCGGACGACCCTTTGTCAGCGCGCGGGGCGTGCCACTGGACCGACGAGTTGGAGCGCGGCGACATTCGCCTGCGCACCGAGGCGCGCTGCGAGATGTGGAGCGATGCGCAAACCTTCTACCTCAGCGCGAAACTTGAGGCGTTTGAGGCAGATAGCCTCATTTTCGAAAAAGAGATCACCGAGAGCATCCCGCGCGATCATCTGTGACACTCCTTGTAACACGGCCGTTACGAAATCGGGCCATTAACCCTTGCGACCACATGGAATCTGCGCAACGCTGGGGCCAGACCAGCCGCGCGACAGACGCGGGACACATCAACAGGGAGACTTAGATGTCCAAGAAACAACTTGAATACTACGCCGCGCTCACCGCGAAAGGCGTGATGGACCGGCGTGAGTTTATCGGCCGCGCCATGGCGCTCGGCACCACAGCCATTGCCGCGAACATGATGCTGGGCCAAGCCGCCAAAGCCGCAGGCGCACAATCGGGCGGCACGATCCGCGTCGGTTTGCAGGGCGGCGCAACCACCGACAGCATGGATCCGGCACTGGCCGCGAACCAAGTGCCACTCATGGTCGGCCGCCTCTGGGGTGAGCCGCTGGTTGAGTTGACCGACGATGGCGGCATCGAAGGCAAAGTGGCCGAGAGCTTTGAAGGCTCCGCCGACGCCAAGACATGGCGCTTCAAAATCCGCTCCGGCATCACCTTCTCCAACGGTCAGTCTGTGACTGCTGAAGATGCAAAAGCGACGATTGAGCGTCACTCTGGCGAAGACACCAAATCCGGTGCGCTTGGCCTGCTGCGCGACATCGACAGCCTGTCGGTTGATGGGGACACGTTGGTTGTCGGGCTGAAAACCGGCAATGCGGACCTGCCTTACTTCATGGCGGACTATCACCTGCTGATCCAGCCGAATGGCGGTAAGGACGATGCGAGCGCGGCCATCGGCACCGGCCCCTATGTCATGCAAGACATTGATATGGGCGTGCGTTTTGTTGCGTCGAAGAACCCGAACTACTGGGGTGATCTGGGCAATGCCGAGACCATCGAACTGATCGTGATCAACGACAACACCGCCCGTGTGGCTGCGCTGCAGTCTGGTCAGGTGGATGTCATCGACCGCGTCCCCCCACGCACAGCGGGTCTTGTGGCGCGTGCGCCGAACATCAGCGTGTCGACCACAGCCGGTCCGGGCCATTACGTGTTCATCATGCACACCAATACAGGTCCGTTCGACAACAACGATCTGCGCCTTGCGCTGAAGCACGGCATGAACCGTCAGGAAATGGTCGACAAGATCCTGTTCGGCTATGGCTCTGTGGGCAACGACACGCCGATCAACGCGTCTTATCCGTTCTATACCGAGTTCGAGCAGCGCGAATATGACCCGGACAAGGCGAAGTTCCACTTCGACAAGTCGGGCTTTGACGGCACGGTTCTGCTGCGCACCTCCGACAACTCCTTCCCCGGTGCGCCGGATGCGGCGGCGCTGTTCCAGCAATCGCTGCAATCGGCAGGCATCCCGATGGAGATCAAGCGTGAGCCCAACGATGGCTATTGGTCCGAGGTTTGGAACAAGCAGCCTTTCTGTACCTCTTACTGGGGTGGGCGTCCGACGCAGGACCAGATGTTCTCGACCGCGTATCTGTCGAGTGCAGACTGGAACGACACCCGGTTCAACAACCCGCAATTCGACCAATTGCTGGTCGCGGCACGGGCCGAACTGGACGGCGGCAAGCGCACGCAGATGTATGCGGATATGGGCACCATGCTGCGCGACGAAGGCGGGCTGATCTGCCCGATGTTCAACGACTTCATCGACGCCCATTCCGACAAGGTCGATGGTTGGGTCGATGGGGTGAACGGCTTCGCGCTGATGAACTCCTACGCTCCGCTGCGCATGTGGGTGAAAGCCTAAGCGCATGGGCCCCATTGCAAAACTGTTGGCCCAGCGAATTTCGCTGGGCCTGCTGCTTCTCTTCCTGATTTCGATCCTGATTTTTGCCGGCACGATCATCCTGCCCGGCGATGTGGCGCAGCAAATCCTTGGTCAGTCCGCAACCCCTGAGGCGCTGGCGAACCTGCGCGAAGAACTGGGCGTGAACGATCCGCCCGTGACCCAATATTTCAACTGGCTCGGAGGATTGCTGACCGGCGATCTGGGCACCGCGCTGACATCGGGCCAAAGCATCAACGAAGCTGTGGGCCGCCGTCTGTCCAACACGCTGTTCCTTGCCACCTGCGCCGCCATTGTCGCTGTGCCGCTGGCGATTTTCCTGGGCCTGCTGGCCGTGCGGTATCAAGAGCGTTGGCCGGACAAGATGATCTCGGCCTCGACGCTGACGACAA
>CAZPXE010000429.1:0-3467 GCA_964590545.1 uncultured Rhodobacterales bacterium
CCAACGGCGACACAGCAGTGACGGATGCCGACGGCAACTATGTCTTCACCGGCCTCATCGCTGGCACTTACACTGTGACCTTCCCGACCGAGTTTGACGGTAAGGGACTGGTTGACAGCAATGTGGGTGGCAATGACGAGATTGACAGCGATGCTGTTGATAACGGCGATGGCACAGCGACCACAGGCGATATCGTTCTGAACATCGGCGACGTGTCTTTGGACAACGATGCGGGTCTGGAAAGCCTTAACGAAGATCCGACGGCGCGTGATGCACGCGGCGATGGCTGCGCAGACGAAGACATTACCGTGTCTTTGGATGACAGCTACTCGGATGCTGACAGTGCGGCTGTTGCGATCACCATGATCGACGGTGTCAACATCGCAGATGGCGACACCTTGGTCATCAGTGGTGTCGAAGTTTCCCGCTCTGGCGACACATTCGTCTTCAATGGCGAGGCGGCTTACGCCTATCTCGACATCAACGAAGAAGAAACGCAGGTCTTTGAATACAAAGTCGAAGATAGCGATGGCGGCTTCACAACGGCAAACATCAACGTGACCTTCTGCGGTGATGCGAACTCTGTCGACAGCTTCTATGCGAGCCTGCCGGCAAACACGGAGTACACCCTGGAATATGCTGTGGACGGAAACTCGTCTCCGTTCCCTGATTTCGCATATGATCTGACTGTGCAGAACAGCGGTGATGCGCGGTTCGACGGTGTGACCTTCGAAGCGGCTTACTGCCTTGATTTCGCAACCGCGGTTCAAACGATTGCCGAAAGCAGCACGCCGAATTCTGGTGTTGTGTTTGGTTCGCAAAGCGCGGCGGCGGCATCTGCTTATGATGAAAACACCGTCAGCACTGCGAATGGTCTGTCCGGTGCGGACAATGCCGATCTGGTCAACTGGGTTATCGCTCAGGACTTCGAGGAGCAGGGCGTTAGCGGTTGGGCTGTTCAGTTCGCGATCTGGGAACTGGCAGACAACTTCGATGCATCGCTGGTGAACTACGGTTCCTTCCAGAATACCGATCTGGCGGATGTCGAAGCCATCGTGAACGGCGCATTGGCCAATGGTGAAGGGTTCGAGTTCAGCGTGGGCGACACCGTTGGTGTCATCATTGATCCGGGTCTCAGCGATCCGAACAACGTTCAGCCTTTTGTTATAGCAGTTGACTGGGAAGCCTACGATTGCATCTGCTAAATCCTTAAGGATTTGTAAAGATTGGGGTGACGCGGTTAACAAACCGCGTTACTCTGTTAACCAACTTCGGCGGTCGAGTAGTGAGTCGGTCACCGTCGGTAAGTGTCTAGGAGAAAAAAATGACGAGTAATAATCCGCGTAGGCGCCGTTCAAGCGAGCAAAACAAGCAAGTTTCGGCCAAAAATCTCAAGAAGCGTGCGATGCTGCGCTTTGGTGGTCTGGGCGCTATTTTGTTCGGTACATTCGCTGCGGCAACTGTTTTCACGTCCAGTGAAGCACAAGCTGGCGATTGTTTGGACGCCTTCGGTCAGGTAATCCCTGGCTGTACGCCTTCAATCCCTGAAATCAGTGCGTTGGAAGGCACAGCTGCTCTTGCAGTTATCGCCGCCACACTGCTGATCGTTTGGGAGCGTCGTCGCCGCGCTATGTAAGCCACGCGAATTCGCTAGCGAAAAGAAGGTCTCGGACAGAACGTCCGGGACCTTTTTTTTGGTCTACAGCTTTGGGCGCCGATCGGCCCATGGCGACGCGGCCTCTAACTCGGCGCTGAGTGCCATAAGCAGCGCGTCCTCGCCGAAGGACGCTGCAATATGAATTCCGACGGGAAGCCCATCTTCGGTCCAATGCAGGGGAATCGATGCGGCGGGTTGGCCGCTGGCATTGAAGGCCGCACAGAAGGGCGAATAGTCGAACACTTCGCCCGGCCCGGTGCGGTATGTGACAAAATCGTCACGCTCATGATGGAAGCGCCCGACCGTTGCGGGCGGCTCGGCGAGGGTGGCTGACACCAGCACATCTACCCCGCTCAACGCCGCCGCCATCTCGCGCCCGTAATCGTGGATTGTATCGACCGCTTCGAGGTAATCTGCGCCGCTGATCGTATCCGCATAAGCCATCGCGCCGCGCGCGACGCCCTGCACATCGCCTTGCTGCAAACCCCGCCCCTTGGCCTTTAACGCTGAGCGGATTGTGAGGGCCGTGCCGCAGGCGACGATCTTGGTCCAGGCGTGCATCATTCCCGTGTGATCTGCTTTTGGAACCATCGGCACCACGGAATGTCCGAGGCTTTCCAGTAGCTTGCCAGTTCTCTCGACCGCTGCGCGGCACTCCGGGTGCAGGGCCGCTCCGGTGAATGTGGTGTCGCACAGGCCGATGCGCAGGCGTTTGGGCGGGGCCGCAATCGCTTGGATGAAGGAGCAGGGCATCGGCGGCGCGACATAGGGCGCGCCAAGGTCCGGCCCGGCGCAGGCATCCATCATTGCCGCATTGTCGCGCACCGAGCGGGTCAGGAACCCATCGCTTGCCATCCCGGCCCAGCCTTCGCCCGATCCCGGCCCATCGGGGAAACGCGCGCGGGTGGGTTTCATGCCAAAGAGGCCGCAGCTTGACGCCGGGATGCGCACCGACCCGCCCCCGTCCGAGCCATGCGCCATCGGCACAATCCGCGCCGCCACCGCCGCGCCGGACCCGCCGGACGAGCCGCCAGAGGTGTGGTCCGTATTCCACGGGTTGCGCGTCGGCCCGCCATAGACCGCTGCTTCGGTCACAGGGCCAATCCCCGCCTCGGGTGAGGTCGTGCGGGCAAAGGGCACGACGCCGCTGGCGCGCATTCGCAGGTAAATCTCGCTGTCATAGCGCCAGCGCATCCCGTCAAACAGGCGCGAGCCGTTGCTGGTGGGGAAGTCCGTCGCTTCTGCGCCGAGGTCTTTCATCAGGAAGGGGACGCCGGTGAACGGGCCGTCTGGCAAGCCATCGGCGATCATCTTGCGGGCGACGCCTTCTTGCAGATGCACCACCGCGTTCAGCTTGGGGTTCACCGCCTCCATTCGGGCGAGCGCCGCGTCCAGCAGTTCATTCGGGCTGACATCTTTGCGGGCGACCAGATCGGCCAGCCCGGTTGCGTCATAGTTGCTGTAGTCGTCCATCGCTCACAAAGTCCCCGATCATCTCAAGCAGGGGCAATGTCACGCGGAGTTTGCCCGCAAGCAAGAACATTCCGGCCAGTTTGCGCTGAATGAACAGCACATCCATCGGGACGGGGGGCGGGACGAACCCGTCTTGCGCCAAGGCCATGCCTTCATCTTGGATCAGGCGCGCGGCGGTCATGTCGGTGAAATCGAACTGCGGTGCGGCGTGGAGGGCCGACAGGGCAATCTCCATGATGCGCATCAGCCGCGCCTCATGTTCCGGCGCGCAGGTTTCGGGAATTGCGCCGAGCGCCTTTGCCGCGTTGCGTGTACCATCAAGGTCCTGATCCAAGGC
>CAZPXE010000430.1:0-3465 GCA_964590545.1 uncultured Rhodobacterales bacterium
TGGAAAGCGGTCAGCGCAAAGACGATGATGGCAACATCATTCCACGCTCGATCATCAACCGCTTCACAGCTGATTTCAACGGCCAAAACGTGATCGACGTCGTGCTTGAGCCGGCGATCTCGACCAACCCGTATTTCGAATTCGAGGCCGTCGTGCCCGAAGCAGGTGAGTTCAAATTCACTTGGTATGACGATGACGGGTCCGTCTACGAGACGTCGAAGAACATCAAGATCGGCTAAGGCCGGCAGCGTAGGGAGGAAGCCACGTGAAATCCACCAAAACACTGATAAGTGCACTGGCCATGGTCGCAACTGCGGGCATGGTTGTTGCGGATCCCGATGATGATCAACTGACCGTCAATGGCGAGATTGAGATCATCACCGAAGCGGCAGCGCCCGCGCATACGGAAAACCTGTCCAAGGTGTATTCCGGCTGGCGGTTCCGCTCGGATGAAACGCAAGCCATGCAAATGGATGATTTCGACAATCCGGCCATGATCTTTGTCGAGGCCGCCGCCGAGACGTGGGAGACGGAGGAAGGCACCGAGGGCAAATCCTGCTCGTCCTGCCACAATGATGTCGAGTCGATGCGCGGTGTCCGTGCTGTGTACCCGAAGTGGAACGAAACAGCGGGCGAAGTGCGCACGCTTGAGATGCAGGTCAATGACTGCCGCGAAAACCAAATGGGTGCCGAGCCGCTGAAATACACCGGCGGCGACATGGCAGCGATGGTTGGGCTGATCTCGTCCGTGTCGCGTGGCATGCCTGTGGATGTTGCGATTGACGGCCCGGTGCAGTCCATGTGGGAACAGGGCAAGGAACTCTACTACAGCCGCACGGGCCAGCTAGAGTTGTCTTGCGCCAATTGTCACGAAGACAGCTACGGCATGATGATCCGTGCGGACCATCTGAGCCAAGGCCAGATCAATGGCTTCCCGGTGTATCGTCTGAAGAACACCAAGCTGAACACGGTCCATGCCCGCTTCAAAGGTTGCGTGCGCGACACCCGCGCCGAAACCTACAAGCCCGGCTCGGCCGAGTTCGTCGCGCTTGAGCTTTATGTCGCCTCCCGCGGCAATGGTCTGAGCGTTGAGGGCCCGTCGGTCCGCAACTAAACACTCTTGAAAGCCCGGCCTTCACAGGTCGGGCTTTTCTGCTCGCGCTATATTCACTTATGCGCATATGTTAACGGAAGGTAAAATCAGACATGATCTCGCGCCGCGATTTTCTACAGGTTGGCATGGCCGCATCTGCGCTTTATGGCGTGTCCGGCTTCGGCAATTGGGCGCGTTTGGCCGCGCAGCAGAAGATGACGCAGGACGAGTTGTTGCAATTCGACACGTTCGGCAATGTCTCATTGATCCATATCACCGACATCCACGCACAACTGACCCCGCTCTATTTCCGCGAGCCGTCGATCAATATCGGCGTGGGCGGCAACAAGGGCGCGGTGCCGCATGTAACGGGCGCAGATTTCCGCAAACTCTATGGCATCGACGATGGCAGCCCATCACATTACGCGCTGTCCTCGGGTGATTTCGCCTCTCTGGCGCAGGCCTATGGCCGGGTTGGCGGGCTGGACCGGATGGCCACAGTCATCAATGCGATCCGCGCCGAGCGCCCCGATGCGCTGCTGCTTGATGGCGGCGATACATGGCACGGCTCTTATACCTGTCTAAAGACCGAAGGGCAGGACATGGTCAACGTGATGAACGCGTTGAAGCCCGACGCGATGACCTTCCATTGGGAATTCACACTGGGCTCAGATCGCGTTGCGGAACTGGTCGAAAGCCTGCCTTTCGCGGCGTTGGGCCAGAATATTTTCGACGCCGAATGGGACGAACCGGCCGAGCTGTTCAAACCCTACAAAATGTTCGAACGCGGTGGCACCAAAATCGCCGTGATCGGCCAAGCCTTCCCCTATATGCCCATCGCCAACCCGCGCTGGATGTTCCCCGAATACTCCTTCGGCATCCGGGATGAGAACATGGCCGCGATGGTTGAAGAAGTTCGCGCCGCCGGGGCGGAATGTGTCGTCGTGCTCAGCCACAATGGCTGCGACGTGGACAAGCGGATGGCCGAAGTGGTGCCGGGGATCGACGTGATCCTGTCCGGCCACACCCATGACGCGCTGCCTGAACCGATTGTGGTGGGCGAGACGCTCGTGTTCCCCTCCGGCTCCAACGGCAAGTTTGTGACCCGGATCGACCTTGATATCCGCGATGGCAAGATGATGGGCTATCGCTCCAAACTGATCCCGATTTTTTCGGATGTGATCACCCCCGATCCTGAGGTCGCCGCCGTTATCGAGGCTGAACGCGCGCCCTATGCCGCCGAGATGGCCGAGGTGATTGGGCGCACGGAAAGCACCCTTTATCGCCGGGGCAATTTCAACGGCACATGGGATGACGTGATTTGCGATGCGCTGCTGAGCGAGCGTGAGGCCGAGATCGCCCTGTCGCCCGGCGTGCGCTGGGGACCATCCCTGATCCCGGGTCAGGACATAACGCGCGAGGATATTTTCGGCGTCACCTCAATGTCTTACGGCGAAGCGTACCGCACGGAAATGACAGGCGAATTCCTCAAAGTCGTGCTGGAAGACGTGGCCGACAACATCTTTAACCCCGACCCCTACTACCAACAGGGCGGGGATATGGTGCGCACCGGCGGGCTTGGCTACCGTGTCGATGTGAACAAGCCGCAAGGCGAGCGCATCTCCAACATGACCCTTCTGAAAACCGGCGAAGCGATCGACGCCAGCCGCAACTACGTCGTTGCGGGCTGGGCCTCGGTCAATGAAGGCACAGAAGGGCCGCAAATCTGGGATGTGGTCGAAAACCATATCCGCAAACTCGGCACCGTCACGGTGCAAGACAATAACAGCGTCGAAGTCGTCGGCGCGTAACGCAATCGGAGATTTCCCACATGAGTGAGAATTTCAAATCCTCCCGCCGTGCATTTTTGCGTGGCTCTGCTGCGGTGGCTGCCGGCTCTGTTGCCGGGGCCGCTGCGGCCTCCGGGCCGGACCCGCTGATCACGGAACTGCAGGACTGGGCAAGCTATACAGGCGCCGGTGTGGATGAAACGCCCTATGGCATGCCGATCAGCTACGAAAGCCACGTGGTGCGGCGTAATGTGGAATGGCTGACCGCCTCGCCAATTTCGTCCATCAACTTCACGCCGATCCATGCATTGGATGGCACGATCACGCCCCAAGGCTGCGCGTTCGAGCGGCACCACTCCGGTGCAATCGAGCTGTCAAAGCAGGATTATCGGCTGATGATCAACGGCTTAGTCGATACGCCGCTGGTCTTTAGCTATGACGATCTTGAACGCTTCCCGCGCGAAAACCACGTCTATTTCTGCGAATGCGCTGCCAATACCGGCATGGAATGGGCAGGCGCACAGCTAAACGGCGTGCAGTTCACCCATGGTATGATCCACAACATGGAATATACCGGCATCC
>CAZPXE010000431.1:0-3457 GCA_964590545.1 uncultured Rhodobacterales bacterium
CGCGTAATTTTCGAAATCGTCGTTCATGGCCTTACCCTTTCGTGACCGGTTCGCACTCGGGCAAGGAAATACAGGAGCGGCAGTTAAAGCGGTTTAAGACCACCGTACGGTGCTGTTGCGCCGTTCAGGGGCACAGGTCAGACGACAAGCGCGTCCAGTTGCGCCTCGTCTTCCGCGATTGTGCTGTCTTCGGTGGTGTTCGGCATGCCACTGGTCAGCGCTTCCATGGCCTGATGCCCGGACATTTCGATCACATGCATATGCGGCGCCTCTTCCGCGCTGTCCTCTTCCAGATGTGTGAAAGGGACGGCTTTTTGGGGACCGTGGAGGACAATGCTACCGGCCATTTGGGTCCCGTCCGGCATCTCAGTGATCGCCTGAGTGCCGTTATCCTTGACGTCCCCATATTTTGAACTCGGATTCCCCAGCGGCACGTTATCGTTCAGCCAGACCGGCTGGTGCTCGACATAGACATCCCCGCTGAGACGTTCGGTGAAATACACTTCAAGAACAAAGTAATTTTGCCCCTCGGGCGTGGTCCAATACCCATCTTCTTCCAGCTTCTGGATCACCTTGCTGCGGCTGATGTCAAAATCGTCGGTGCCACCCGGGATCGGCGTGGTGCCCAAAGCGTCCGTCTTCGTGCCAGAGATTTCGATATGCTGCGCATCCGGATCGGGGAAGCCCTCGCGATATGTCAGCGGCCCGCCCAGATCGAGGCTGGGTGTCACCGTTTCCAGATCGGGGTCGATGATAATCTCGTCATAGGCCGGATCGTAATTGACAAAATCCGTCTCGGCCCCCGCGATCGCAGTGTTGACCACAGCGTAATTATGGATCGATGGGTCCTGCTCATCCGCGATCAGGAATTTTTCCAGATCCAGGCCAACCGGGAAATTCTCGATCACAGCATCCACGACCACGATTTCCGTCGTGTTGGTGCCGAAGCTGATCCCGGCTTCCGGATCGGAATGCCGCGTCGCCTCTTTGCCGATCACATCAAAATCCGACAGGACATAATGCGATGTGTATTCTAGGTGCGCCCCGGTCCGGACTTCCCAAGCGGTGAAATCCTCCAGATGGCTCCACACATCGTGCTGCTGGTTCGGGTTGGCCTTCACCACATGCAGTCCGTAATTGGACGCAAAACTTTCATTGCCGGAAAAGCTGCGGATCGGCACATCATCGGCGGTGGATGTGTCGCCCTTCAAAGCATCGGCAAAAGCGAAATTGTCCGACACAACATCGATCATCCGGTCATCGCCATCGCGGTGGAAGTATGAGAACCCGACATTCACGCTTGCAGCAACGTTGTCGACAGATTCCACAAGCCGCCCCTGAAACCAGAACCCATCGCCAGAGCGAGCCGTGTCGAATTCGTCTTCAATATTCACGAAGTTCTTCGGATTGCCCCAGGCCTGCCCCTCGGCATAGATCGCGATATTGTTGCTCCAGATGCCGGTTTCATTGCCGGTTTCCGCGACAAAACCAGCGCCAAACGTGTCGAAGGTGGCGTTATTGTCGATGATGGCGTTGGCGTCGTGATGCACGATCCCCCAGCCGGGCGAGCCGAAGACGGCGTTGCCTTGCAGGATGGTCGGATTGTCCAGATCATCGACACCAGTGCGGTGCAAATGCAGCCCGTAGCGCCCCTGCACATTGCTGTCGAAGGTGATGTCATCAAGGTTGCTTGTGGCAAAGCTGTCTTCGGATTTGTCGGTGCGGCCCAGTTCAAGGAACTCGGCATAGCGCACATCAACCTCGTCGGAGTGCATGAACATCACATGGCCGCGCGCGAACACCTCTGCCTCTGCGCCATTCTCCGATTCCACCGACACGTTGCGCGTATAATTGGCCACGCTGGTTTTCAGATCGCCCCGCGGGGTGTCATGGTCAAACTCCAGCGCCTCTTCGAAGACGACGGTGTTGCCGCTGATCTGGGAAATAACGCGCACCTCATCCTCGGACGGGAAAGGCTTCACCGCGCGCTGAACATCATCCCATTTATGCCCCTCATAACGAGTCCCCGCGATCACGATCTTGTCGCCGACCTGCCAGCCTTCGGGGATATCGGCAAACATAACCGAGGTATCGCCCGCCATAGGGTCTTCGATGACCTTTTCATGGCTGTCCTTGGCCGCGCCGTGGATATCGGCCTTTCCGTGCGAGATGATGCCGCGCGACAGCAGCATCGGGTCCCAATCGGTATCAATCGGCCCGTTATCCCCAACGATCAGGTCGATATTCACCGCAGGATCAACCGGGTTGTCCAAAGTCCCGATCTCAAGATGACCGCTGGGCGAGACCAGCATCGTGTCAAAGACGATTTGGCTGTCATTATCGGTGTCAAATGCCAGCTTGCCATCGATGCGCAAGGTAAACAGTTCCGCATCGCTGACAGTGCCATACGTTACCGTGACACCCGGCGGGATCAGCACCGCGGCGTCATGACCCGGCACCTCGCCGCCCGACCAAATGGCAGGGTCATCCCACGCCCCATCGCCGATGGCGACATGGGTGGCATCCCCGCGCGGGGCAAGATCCATCGCCGCCGCATGCTCGGCATGCATGTCAGACCCGTGGTCATGCACATGGGTTTCCTCCAAATCCCCAAGGGCCCGGAGATAGGCCGCAATCTCGGCAGAAGACGCGCCACTGCCGGGCGGAGCGGGGTAGCCCATGTCATGGCCCATGTGATGATCATGGCTGTGTTCGCCACTGTCGCCGCTGCTCATGTCATGGGCAGGCATTTCTTCTTCTGCACCAGCCTCAGCAGTTGGCATGTCGCCATGCGCACTATGGGTCTCCGTCGGCGTGTCCTGCGAGGTTGGGGCCTGCTCTTCCATGGCGCTGCCATGTGTCATCTCCGGCTCTTCGGGCTGGCTCAAGCCTGGATCAGATGTCTCCACGGCAGTGTCTATCTCGGGATCCTGAGGCGGTTGTGTCGGCGCCTCCGCGTCTGCGGCGGGCGTTTCTACGTAGCCTGTACCGGATCCTGTTTCTGTGCCGGACGGCTCTAGCACATCGGCCTCCGCAGCGCCCGTCTCCACCATGCCTTCCGATGTATCGACCGGCATATCAACGATCACAGCAGGCATGTCCCGATGGCCCGCGTGATCCTCTGCCGAGGCGCTTTGCGGCTCCGGGGCGGTCTCTTCAACGACGCTCTCGGGACTGTCTTCGTGAACTTGCGCCGCACTCGGCGCGGAATCCTGAGGCGCGTGCGCCTGCGCAACAGCTTCCTCGGCGGCGGGCTCGTTATGACCCTCATGGGCACCTGTCTCAGCGCTGGCCGGCTCCGGAGTTGTTTCTTCGACGCCGCTTTCCAATAGATCATCCTGAACCGGAGGTTCGATCAGAATGGCAACCTGAGGCGGGTCGTCTTGTATCTCAGCATCCATGGCGGGCATGTCACCATGCGCCTCATGAACATCTTCACCGCTGGTCTGTGGCTCTG
>CAZPXE010000432.1:0-3451 GCA_964590545.1 uncultured Rhodobacterales bacterium
GCCGCTGCATCATGCGATCAAGCACACCTATGATCTATGACGGGCTGCGGAAGATTACGCGACGATCTGAGCGAAGGAGCCCCAATCGCTAACGCAACTGGCGCTGATTTCGCTGGAGGCGTTCCCGGCCACGAAGCCAGAGACACGGGCGGCGATGTTTGCAATGCGCACGGCAACTGATAAGAAATCCGGCGCGATTGAAGCCAGCGTTGCTGATCTGTAGGAGCATCTGGCCGATATGACGCGGCTCTTGGATAATTGCATTGGCGGTATGGGATGGGCGATCAGCGATGCGACGGAGGTCTGCGAAAAGTCGAAGCATCGACCAGAACCGCGTGGATCAGAGCGCGGTTTTTTAGTGAGAACGGTTCAGTTTTTACTTCGTTTGCCGTCGTAAACTCGTCTCATGTTGCATCATAGCAACTCAAAAGCATGGTGGGACCGGTGGTGGGATCAAGAACTATTCCCGCCTTCAACGCGTTGTTTTCTAACAATAAAGTGAGGTAAAATGGTGCCCAGGAGAGGACTCGAACCTCCACGTCCGTAAGGACACTGGCACCTGAAGCCAGCGCGTCTACCAATTCCGCCACCTGGGCAGGTGTCGTGAGCAGGGCGTTTAAGGGGGAGGTCGGGGGGTGTCAAACGGAATCTGCGCCCATTCGCGGCGTTTTGGCGTCTTGCCCGCGCAGGGTCGTCTGTTTAAGTGCAGGCAAGCGCGCGCAGCAAGGAGCTTTCCATGTCGAAACTTGTCACCATCTATGGCGGATCGGGCTTTGTCGGTCGGTATATAGTACAGCGGATGGCCAAGCAGGGATGGCGGGTGCGTGTTGCAACGCGGCGTCCGAATGAAGCAATGTTCGTAAAGACTTATGGTGTTGTCGGGCAGGTCGAACCTGTGCTTTGCAATATCCGCGACGATGCTTCGGTTGCGGCGGTGATGCAGGGGGCGGATGCGGTGGTGAACTGCGTTGGCATCTTGGCCCGTGATGGCAAGAACACCTTCGATTCGGTGCAGGTTGAAGGCGCGGCGCGCGTGGCGCGGTTGGCGGCTGAGAATGGGGTGGGCCAGATGGTGCACATTTCGGCCATTGGTGCGGATGCTGAAAGTGAAAGCGCCTATGCCAGCACCAAAGCGCAAGGCGAGGCGGCGGTGCTTGAGCATATGCCGAACGCTGTAATCCTGCGCCCCTCGATCATTTTCGGTCCAGAGGATCAGTTTTTTAACCGCTTTGCCGCGATGACGCGGCTTGGGCCGGTTCTGCCTGTCGTTGGCGCAGGGACGAAGTTCCAGCCGGTCTATGTGGATGATGTGGCGCAAGCGGCGGAAATGGGCGCGACTGGCGCGGCAGCGCCCGGTATTTATGAGCTTGGCGGTCCGGATGTGAGCACGTTCCGCGCGTTGATGGATCAGATGCTGGGCGTCATTCACCGCCGCCGTCTGGTGCTGAATATTCCCTTCGCTATTGGTTCGGCCATGGGGCTTGGGTTTGAAGTGCTGAGTGCTCTGACAGGCGGCCTTGTCGCGCCGCAGATCACCCGCGATCAGGTGCGCAACCTGCGCCGCGACAATGTCGTAAGCGAGGGGGCGATGAGCGTTGCGGATCTCGGCATCAAGCCCGTTTCGGTGGAATCGATCCTGCCCGAGTATTTGTGGCCCTACCGACCGTCCGGTCAGTATGACGACATCAAGAACAGCGCGAAGAACCTGAAGGTTTAACTGCGCTTAAGCGTAGGCGTAGACCAGCAGGATCGCGCCAAGGATGATGCGGTAGATCACGTAAGGCGTGAAGCTAACCGATTTTAGCAGCCGCATCATCAGCACCAATGCCAGAAACGCGGCGACAAAGGCGAAGACGGCGGCTATGGCGGCGTCGCGGAAAACTTGTGCATCGGCATGGGCGATGGCGTCTCCGGCCAGCAGCGTGCCGGAGGCAAGGATCGTCGGGATCGACATCAGCATCGACAGTTTCGCCGCGCCTTCGCGGTCATAGCCCAATTTGCGTGCGGCGGTGATGGTCACCCCGGACCGGGAGGTGCCGGGGATCAGCGCGAAGGCTTGTGCGAGGCCCATGATCGCAGCGTGTTTCAACGTCCATTCACCAGCTAGCCGGTCCGCGGCTCCGGTTTTGTCCGCCCAATAGAGCAGGAGACCGAAGAGAAGCATCGTCCAACCGATCACAGCGACAGAGCGCATTCCGACAGACAGCCCCGTGACGTGCAGCGCGAGGCCGACCAGCACCACGGGCACGGTCGAGATCGCAAGGCACAGCGCCAGAAACGCGCCGGGCGTGTCGATTCGCCCTGTGAGCAGGCGCAAGGTTCCAACGAGGGCGGCTTTCACATCGCTCCAGAAATACGCGACGACGGCGAAAAGGGTGCCCACATGCACGGCGACGTCCAGTGCAAGCCCTTGATCTTCCATCCCTGTCAGGCCGGGCAACAGGATCAGATGGCCAGAGGAGGAGACAGGCAGAAACTCGGTCACGCCTTGAATGACGGCCAGAAGGAACAAGTGGAAAAGGGTCATCGACAGCGCGCTTTACGTGATTTGCGCAAGGTGTAAACCAGTCGCGGGGCAGAGGGAAACAGGCATATAGGTCCGAATCGGACCGTATTTTCCGAAGTTTCTACCTTAGGTTCTGCGACGCAGCGTGAATTTTCTTCATTTAGGTCAGTAGTTATGACTTTTCTTTCTCCCGCAACCCGGTTAACAGGGCGCTCCGGAGAGAGGGATGAAGATGGCTGAGAATCCGATGTTGAAGTTTGTGCAGGTTGAGCGAGATATGCCGGAGAAGCGCGGGGCAGAGGTGCGTCGCGAGGACTTTCTGGAAATCTACGCCGAATACGCCGAAGCAAAAGCGGCTGAGCAAGCGTCGCGCTGTTCGCAATGCGGGGTGCCGTATTGCCAGTCTCACTGCCCGCTGCACAACAACATCCCGGATTGGCTCATGCTGACGGCAGAGGGGCGTCTGCGCGAGGCCTATGAGGTGTCGCAGGCCACAAACACCTTCCCGGAAATCTGTGGGCGTATCTGCCCGCAGGATCGTCTGTGCGAAGGCAATTGTGTGATCGAGCAATCGGGCCATGGCACTGTGACCATCGGGTCGGTTGAGAAATACATCACGGACACCGCGTGGGAAGAAGGTTGGGTTCTGCCGATCAAGCCCGCGCAAGAGCGTCCCGAAAGCGTCGGGATCATCGGGGCCGGGCCGGGTGGTCTGGCCGCTGCTGACGTGCTGCGCCGCGCGGGTGTCCAAGTGACCGTTTATGACCGTTATGACCGCGCGGGCGGGCTGCTGACCTATGGCATCCCCGGTTTCAAGCTGGAAAAAGACGTGGTCATGCGCCGCAATGAGCAACTCGCCAAGGGTGGGGTGAAGTTCGAGCTGGGGATTGATGTGGATGCGGATACCTTCGCGACGATCCATGCCGAGCATGACGCGGTGATCAT
>CAZPXE010000433.1:0-3440 GCA_964590545.1 uncultured Rhodobacterales bacterium
CGCAATTGCGGCAACAGCCGTTCAAACGATTCTTTAAGCGCCTTCAGCTTGGCTTGTCGGTCCGACTCTACATCCCATTTGTTCACGGCCACGACCACGGCGCGACCCTCGCGCTCGGCAAGGTCGGCAATCCGCAAATCCTGCTGCTCAAACGGAATTTCCGCATCCAACAGCACCACGACCACTTCGGCAAACTTCACCGCGCGCAGCCCGTCCGACACGCTCAGCTTCTCCAGTTTCTCCTGTACCTTGGCTTTTTTGCGCATCCCCGCCGTGTCGAAAATCCGCATCGGCGTGCCGTGCCACTCGGTCGTGAGTGAGATCGCATCCCGCGTAATCCCCGCCTCCGGCCCGGTGAGCAAACGGTCCTCGCCCAAAACCTGATTGATCAGTGTCGACTTACCCGCATTCGGGCGCCCCACAACAGCCACCTGTAACGGCTTGGCGCGGGTCGGCACGGGGACAAAATCCTCGTCCTCCTCGTCGATATCAACCTCGGTCTCCGGCGTATCGGTATCCGCCTGCTCCGCCGCCAAGTCCGCAAACGGCTGCAAGATTGCATAGAGTTCCGGCATCCCCTCGCCATGCTCTGCCGAAAGGCGCACAGGCTCGCCCAAACCGAGGCTATAGGCTTCCAAAGCTCCAGCTTCGCCCTGACGCCCTTCGGCCTTGTTTGCCACAAGGATCACCTGCGCCGCCCGCTTGCGAAGGATATCGGCGAACACCTCGTCCGTAGGCGTGATCCCGGTGCGGGCGTCGATCATGAAGACGCAGATATCGGCCATATCGACCGCGCGTTCGGTCAGGCGGCGCATCCGGCCTTGCAGGCTGTCATCCGTCGCTTCCTCCAACCCAGCCGTGTCGATCACGGTAAAGCGCAGATCCCCCAACCGCGCCGCACCTTCGCGCAGATCGCGCGTCACACCGGGCTGATCATCAACCAGCGCGAGCCGCTTGCCCACCAAACGGTTGAACAGCGTCGATTTGCCGACATTGGGACGGCCCACAAGGGCAAGGGTGAAGGACATAGGTAAGCTCCGGCGCGAAGTTGCGCCCTGTAGCGGCGGCTCATACCGGATTTTACCGCGCGCGCAAACTGTTTCGGCTGTGCTCGCCGCACTTAGCAGGCGCCTAGATCACCGATACGCCAGCAAATCGCCCTTGCTGTTCACCATATAGAGCACGCCGCCCGCAATCGCCGGGGATGTCGCCGCGCCGCCGGGGATGTCGGTCTCGCCCGTCAAACTGCCATCGGCTGGATCAAAGCTGCGCAGCACCCCATCGGAAGAGACGAGCACCACTCGCCCCCCCGCGACAATCGGGCCGAAATGCGAATAGACTTCCGCGATACGACGCGGGCGATCTTTGGTGAAGTTCGGCAAATCCGTGGCCCAGATCACCGAACCATCTTCCGCCGACAACCGCATCAACTGGTTTCGGTCGCTTACCATGAACACCGAATCTCCCGCTGGCCAGATTGGCCCTATCGCGCCATGCTGCGCGGTCCACAGGCGCGCGCCACTGCCCAGTGACAGCGCGACGGTGCGGCCTGATTGGTTGCCCACATAAACGCGGTCGCCATCGATCACAGGTGCGCCGGTAATATCGCCGATTTGTGACAGCGCATAGCCGCGCCGCTCACCCACTACAGATGCGTCCCAGCGGCGCAAGCCGCCTTTACGGAACACCGCCTGCACATCGCCCGTGCCAAACGAGAAAATCGCCAGATCACTGCTTACGACTGGGGCCGGTGCGCCCAATACGTTGCGCACGTTTTCAGCTGTCGTAATTTGCCAAGCGATACGGCCGCTGTCTTTTTCAAGAGCCCAGCCCGTATCATCACCCGAGACGAAATAGACCAGATCACCCGCCACAGTCGGAGCGCCAGAGCCGGTTGATTGCAAATCCTGATCCCAGATTCGGCTGCCATCAGCGGCATCCAGAACAGTCATAATTCCGAAGCCAGACGTCACATAGACACGGCCATTGTCAAATGCGACCCCGCCGCCCGTGGCTTGATCCGCACTGTCCCCTTCCGGCGTCAAATCCCGCGACCATAACGTCTCGCCACTGACAGATGTCGCTGTGACGGTTGCGCCGGCATCAAGTGTGAACACGCGCCCCCCGGCCACGACCGGATCTGCGGTGACACGTTGGCGGCGGCTATTGCCCGCACCAATGCTAGACGACCAAACCAACCGCGGTGCAGCACTGAGCGCCGGATGTGATGTGCGTTCGGACTGAGTGCCCCAAAACTGCGCCCATTCAGCGTTGGTTTGTTGAGGGCCAAGCGCGATGGCGCGGCTTTGATTGCCGGGCGCTTCAATCACGTCAGGATCGGACAAAACATCGCGCAAGTTTTCGCGCACGCCCGGCAAATAAGTTTCGGTGCGATCTGCGCAAGCCGAAAGGCCGAGTGCTGCGATCAGCCCCAAACCGACCAATCGCACCTGCCCGCAGGGCAAAAAAGAAAAAGAAGTTACACGATACGCCATGCCGGGGATCCGGTCTGTTATTATAAAATCAGTTCTGAGCGTTCTGCAGCGCAGACGTATCTGGCTCCCCACCCAGAGCCACAATCACCTGCATTGCCCGCTGTTGCAAGCCTGCGCTGGTTTCGGCGTCGATCAACACGGCTTGCAGTCGTGTGATCGCAGCCTCTGTTTCGCCCGCTTCGACCTCAATCAGGGCCAACTGCTCTTCTGCGAGCGTTCGCATCGGGTTTCCCGGAATGGCAAGGGCCGAAAACCCTGCCCGCCGCGCGTCCAGATCCAACGAGGCCGCTTGCATCAGAAGCGATTTGAACCCGGCAATATCGCGATAGACTTGTGGCACATCGCCATTCTCTGCGAGCGCGTTGAGCCGCGCGGCAGCGCCTTCGGGGTCATCATTCGCCGATAGTTCCGCTGCGGCGATCATATCGAGCACTGCATTTGCCGATGGCGTTTCTGCTGTCACCGCAGTGACCGCCTCAAGCCGGGCAACAGGATCATTTTCGAGCAGAGCCGCGATGATCGCATCGCCCAGAGCTTCGGCTTTGGCTTCGGCCTGCGCCTTGCGCCATTCATTCCAAGACGCCCCGCCCACGATCAGCAGGATCACCAAAACGGCAATCCAGCCGTAGCGGCGCAGATAGCCGTAAAGCTGATCGCGGCGCACCTCTTCGGTGACTTCCTCGATAAAGCTGTCTGTATCGCTCATGCCGTACTGCCCCTCTGGAAACCAGACCCTGTCACTTTGGCGCTTCTTACAAGCCCCAGCGCAGCAAGCCAAGGGGGGCAGCGCCGCCACTCGGCACTGGGTTGGAAAAGCCCTGTCGCTTTCGAATGGAAGGTGGCCAAAACGAGCACTTGGGGCGGCACGAAAGCGTGATAGGTCCAAAGCACCTTTCAAAGGGGTGTTAGAACCCCTTTCACAAGATCGCCCAGCGCGCCCTTGGA
>CAZPXE010000434.1:0-3435 GCA_964590545.1 uncultured Rhodobacterales bacterium
GGGCGCGAGCAGCGCATTTACGCGCTGCCGCCCTACACGCAGGTGGTGAGCCTCGATTTTGAGGACCACCCGTTCGAGGCCTCCAAGGCCGATTATCCCTGCGGGATGTGTGGCAGTACTGACAGCTACCTTGATGAGCTGATTATCGACGACGCGGGCGGGCGGATGTTTGTGTGTTCCGACACGGATTACTGCGAGGCGCGCCAAGCGGCGGGCTTTACCGGTGAGATGTTACACAAGCGCGAATTTAACCTTCAACCAACAGCGGAGATAGAGGCATGACACCACTACTCTCTGTCCATGGCATCACCAAACATTACGGCGCCCATATTGGCTGCGCAGATGTATCCTTTGACCTCTACCCCGGTGAGGTGATGGGGATCGTTGGCGAAAGCGGTTCGGGCAAATCAACACTGCTCAATTGCATGGCCGGCCACCTGCCCCCCGACGCAGGCGAAGTGGTGTTTGATACAAGGGCGGATGGGCCAAAGGACACGGTCACTATGTCTGAGCCCGAACGCCGGATGCTCTCGCGCACCGATTGGGCCTTCGTGCATCAGCATGCCCGCGACGGGTTGCGCATGGGCGTCAGCGCGGGCGGCAATGTCGGCGAGCGGCTGATGGCGGTAGGCGAGCGCCACTACGGTGACATCCGCGACAAGGCCACCGACTGGCTGGGCCGGGTCGAGATTGACGCGGCCCGCGTCGATGACCGCCCCACAACCTTCTCGGGCGGCATGCAGCAGCGGCTGCAAATCGCGCGCAACCTTGTAACCGGGCCAAGGCTGGTCTTCATGGATGAGCCAACAGGCGGGCTGGATGTCTCCGTTCAGGCGCGCCTGCTGGATCTGTTGCGCGGCCTTGTGCGCGACATGGGGCTGTCGGCGATTATTGTCACCCATGATCTTGCCGTGGTGCGGCTGCTGGCCGACCGGCTAATGGTTATGAAGGATGGCCGGGTGGTCGAGGCCGGGCTCACGGATCAGGTGCTGGACGACCCGCAGCACGCCTATAGCCAGCTTCTTGTCAGCTCCGTTTTGCAGGTATGACCCATGATTGAACTTAGCAATGTTTCCAAAACCTTCACCCTGCACAATCAGGGCAGCGCGGTGATCGAGGTGATCAGCGATGTCTCCCTCGCCGTGGCCAAAGGCGAGTGCGTGGCGCTGACAGGGGCGTCGGGTGCGGGCAAGTCCACGCTGATGCGGATGATCTACGGCAATTACCTGACCCAAGCTGGCGAAATTCGCATTGGCGACGTGGATCTGGTGCAGGCGGAGCCGCGTGAAGTGATCGCCCTGCGGCGCGAGGTTTTGGGCTATGTCAGCCAATTCCTGCGCGTTGTGCCCCGTGTGCCGACACTGGACGTTGTGGCTGAACCGCTGCGCGCCGTGGGGGTCTCTGCGGACGCTGCGCAGTCGCGTGCGGAAGCGTTGCTGGCGCAACTGAACATCCCGCAAAGGCTTTGGTCTCTGTCGCCCACTACCTTTTCCGGCGGGGAGCAGCAGCGGGTGAATATCGCGCGCGGATTTGCCCACAGCTACCCCGCCATGCTGCTTGATGAACCGACAGCCAGCCTTGACGCCACCAACCGCGAAGTTGTGCTGTCCCTGATTGAGGAGGCCAAGGCACGTGGCACCGCCATCATTGGCATCTTCCATGACGAGGCCGCCCGCGCACGGGTCTGCGACCGCGAGATCGATGTCAGCCGCTTCACCCCGGGTCTGGCCGCATGAGCCAAGGACGCCTCATAGCGGTTGTCGGCCCTTCGGGCGTCGGCAAAGACAGCGTGATGGCTGGCCTCAGCGAGGCGCTCCCTCACCTTCATCTGGTGCGCCGTGTGATCACCCGCGCCCCTGAGCTGGGCGGCGAGGATTACGACGCGGTAACTGTATCTCAGTTTGAGGCCTTGCGCGCGGACGGTGCGTTTGCAGCGCATTGGGGCGCGCATGGGCTGTACTACGGGATCCCAATTACTGTGAATTATCAACTCGCAAAAGGGACAGATTGTCTGGCGAATTTCTCCCGCAAAGCCCTTGCCGAAGCGGCGGCGGTTTTTCCGCGATTCACCGTGCTCAATATCACCGCGCAGCCAGAGACGCTGGCCCGGCGTCTGTCAGTGCGTGGGCGTGAGACAGAGGAAGAAATAAAGCGGCGTTTGGCGCAAGCTGACAAACCCTTGCCTGCGGGGCTGAACGTGATCCAGTTGTCAAACGACGGCGATCTGTCAGATGCGGTTGCGCGCGGTGCGGCGCTCCTTCAACCTGCGAGCGTATAGCGATGCAGCAGCTCAAAACGCCCGTCTTCGCGCTCTGCGCACAAAGCGATTTGATCGATCACGAAGGGGCTTGGAAGCTCGGGCAAATGATCTTGCACGGTCTTAAACCAGTCGGCACGCTCCGTCCGCGAAAGCCGGCCAGACAGTGTCAGGTGAAACCGGAACTCATCCATCACATAAGGGTAGCCCCAGTCCATCAAAAGCGCCTCCTGCCGCGCGGACAGGCCGGCTTTGCGCCGGCGCGCCAATTCAGCCGCATTGGGGGCTGCGCGAAACCCATCCAGCCCGCGCACACACGCCTCGGCCACATGTCTCAACTCGGCCATGTCGCCCTGTGGTGTCAGGGCCAGAAACCCGCCCAATGTCACCAGCTCCAAACCGTCACATTTGGCGGGGGCGAGCGTCGCTGCAAGCGCGGCAGCGGCCTCTTCCAACCCGGCCTGCGTGGTGCCCTCGCTCAAAGAAAACGGCGGCTTCAGCGTCCCATGGAGACCGTATTTCTGCGGTGTCATGGTGATGTCATGCAAGCCGGGCACATTCGGCTGAACCGCCCTGCGGCCCTGAATGATGTCCCAACCCAACCAGGCTGCGCCCGCATCGGCCAACGGGCCTACGGGTGGCACATAGTAAATCGCAAATCGAGAGTATGACATGAATTCCCTTTTCCCTGCGCCCTCTGTGCCAAAGCCATGTGACAGCGATATGTCAGGCGACCTATGCCTCGCAAATGCGCAGCTTGTCTTGCCGGATCAGGTTATACAAGGCCGGGTCACGATCGAGCAGGGTGTGATCTGCGAAATTGTGGAAGGCGACCATGTGCCATCCGGCGCTGTGGACTGCGCGGGCGATTTGGTGTTGCCCGGGCTGGTTGAGTTGCACACCGACAATGTCGAGCGCCATATCGAGCCGCGCCCAGAGGTGGATTGGCCGCATCTGCCCGCGCTGATTGCCCATGATGCCGAGCTGGCCTCAACAGGTATCACAACCGTGTTTGACGCCATGCGCGTGGGGTCCATCCATAGCGGCAAGGGTCGCTACATCGACTACGCCCGCAAGCTGGCCGACGAGCTTTTGTCCGCACGCGACCAAGGCTTCTTCAAGATCAGCCATTTTTTGCATCTGCGGGCTGAGATTTGTTCCGAGACGTTGCTGGAAGA
>CAZPXE010000435.1:0-3417 GCA_964590545.1 uncultured Rhodobacterales bacterium
AACGCGGCGATGCAGACAGCCTGATCTGTGGCACCTTTGGTGAATTTCGCTGGCACCTCAACTACATCGAACAGGTGCTGGGGCGCGGCGAATTGCACCCCGTGGGCGCGCTGTCGCTGATGATCCTTGAGGATGGTCCACTGTTTATTGCCGATACCAATGTGCATACCGCGCCCACGCCAATGGAGCTGGCCGAGACGGCCATCGGCGCGGCCCGCCATGTGCGCCGCTTTGGCCTCGCCCCGAACATTGCCTTCTGCGCACAGTCGCAATTCGGCACCCAAAGTGCAGATAGTGCGGCACGGCTGCGCGCCGCGATGGCGATCCTTGACGCGGAGCCGCGGGATTTCTGTTACGAAGGCGAGATGAACATCGACACCGCGCTTGACCCAGAACTGCGTGCGCGCATCTTCCCCGGAAACCGGATGGAAGGCGCCGCAAATGTGCTGATCTTCGCCCATGTGGACGCGGCCTCGGGCGTGCGCAACATCCTGAAATCAAAAGCTGGCGGGCTCGAAGTTGGTCCGATCTTGATGGGCATGGGCAACCGCGCGCATATCGTCACCTCGTCGATTACCACCCGTGGGCTGCTGAACATGTCCGCAATCGCCGGCACGCCCGTGGATCAATACGGGTAATGTAGATGCCCCGGCGCGGCACAAACGCCGGGGCGTCACGCCTAGGGTCCTGACCCTAGCTGCTTAGGCTCCGGATTGCGGACTTCATCGACATGTTCGGATTGCCTTTGGCGACCATATCGACAAGCGCGTCTTCTTTGCCCTGCATCATTTCCTGCAAGCCAAAGATGGCAATAAGTCGCCAAATGATTTTGTCACCGTCCTCAAGCGCTCCGACCATAGGCGCGCTATCGGACTCGGTGTAGGCATAGATCTTTCGATCGTTATTCAGTACCGCTCCACCGCGTTCGACATAGTACTGCCAGACAAGTTGACCGTTGATGTTTCCGGTGCCCGGCACAGCGTTATTGCCCGTCAGCGGATCATCATTGAAGCCATAAATTCCTTTGGGCCGCGCGCCAAGACCTTGGCCGGACTGAGGTGAGGCCGCACTTGGATACACGACCGTTATGCTATTAACGAAGCCATTTGCATCATCCGTCACCGTCAGCAACCCACCGTTGGGCGCCGGTCCGGCAGCGGCTTTTTTCATCGCGTCAGCGACCGTCACGATACTTTCAGCATCAATACTGTTTCTGTAATAGAACCCGGTAATATCAATTTCGATTGTCATAGTATTCCTCCGCTACGTGCAGGGTTTCAATCATGTCGTGGCATCAATGATAGTGCGCGAAAGCTCCGACACAATCTGTGTCAGCTCGAATTTGCGATCTTTTAACGCGCCCTTGGCATTCATCAGATCGAGCGCGCCTGAATTCGCGGATACGCTGTCCAATGACCGCGCGGCATTTTGGCTCTGATACCGCTCACGGTGCTTGCAACTGCCCCGCGCCGCGCGCACAACTTCGCGCGGCAAGGTGCAAGAGGAGACGCGCATGGGCTATCGTGAGACATATGACGCATGGAAGGCAGACCCCGAAGGGTGGTGGCTGGAACAGGCGCGCGCGATTGATTGGGTGAAGCCGCCGGAACAGGCGCTCTATGACCGCGGTGATCACCTTTATGAATGGTTTGCCGATGCGCAGGTAAACACTTGCTACAACGCGCTCGACCGCCACGTCGAAAACGGGCGCGGCGATCAGGCGGCGATCATCTATGACAGCCCTATCACGGATAGCAAAAGCACCCTGACCTTCGCCGAGTTGCAAACGCGGGTGGCAACGCTGGCGGGCGCGCTGGCGGCCAAGGGAGTGACCAAGGGCGACCGCGTCATCATCTATATGCCCATGGTGCCCGAAGCGATTGAAGCGATGCTGGCCTGCGCGCGTCTGGGCGCGGTGCATTCGGTGGTGTTCGGCGGGTTTGCAGCCAATGAACTCGCCGTGCGGATTGACGATTGCGCCCCCAAAGCGATTATCGCCGCGTCCTGTGGGTTAGAGCCGGGGCGCGTGGTGCAGTATAAACCTCTGCTGGACGGTGCGATTGATCTGGCCGCCCATAAACCCGAGCTCTGCGTGATCCTGCAACGGGAGCAGCATGTTTGCGATCTGACCGATGGGCGCGATGTGGATTGGCACGGGTTCCAAGAGGGGGTCGCGCCTGCGCAGTGCGTTCCGGTTGAAGGCAATCACCCGGCCTATATCCTGTATACCTCTGGCACCACCGGCGCGCCCAAGGGTGTGGTGCGCCCCACGGCGGGGCATCTGGTGGCGCTGAATTGGACGATGAAGAACATCTATCAATGCGATCCGGGCGATGTGTTCTGGGCGGCCTCGGATGTGGGCTGGGTCGTTGGCCATTCGTATATCTGCTACGCGCCGCTGATCCACGGCAACACCACGGTGGTGTTCGAAGGCAAGCCCGTCGGCACGCCCGATGCGGGCACCTTCTGGCGCGTGATTGCCGAACATAACGTGCGCAGCTTCTTTACCGCGCCGACGGCGATCCGCGCGGTGAAGCGCGAAGACCCGAAAGGTGAATTCCTCAAGAAATATGACCTGAGCGGGCTGCGCGCCCTCTATCTCGCAGGGGAACGGGCGGACCCGGACACAATCGAGTGGGCGCAGGACCTGCTGGGCATTCCGGTCTATGACCATTGGTGGCAGACCGAAACGGGCTACACCATCGCGGGCAACCCGGCGGGGCTGGAAGCGCTTCCGGTCAAAATCGGCTCTCCCACCGTGGCCATGCCCGGCTATGACGTGCAAATTCTGGATGAAGGCGGCAATCCGATGCCCGCTGGTGAGCTCGGCGCGGTTTGCGCCAAACTTCCCCTGCCGCCCGGCACATTTCCCACGCTCTGGAATGCGCCCGAGCGCTATCTCAGTTCCTATATGACTGCCTTTCCCGGCTATTACGAAACCGGGGATGCAGGCTACATGGACAAAGATGGCTACCTTTACATCATGGCGCGCACCGATGACGTGATCAACGTGGCCGGGCACCGCCTGTCCACCGGCGCGATGGAGGAGGTTCTGGCGGCCCACCCCGACGTCGCCGAATGCGCGGTGATCGGCGTGACGGATGCGCTGAAAGGGCAATTGCCGATGGGCTTTTTGTGCCTGACCACAGGCGTAAACCGTCCCCATGACGAGATCGTCTCTGAATCCGTCAAGCTGGTGCGCGAAAAGATCGGCCCGGTCGCGGCCTTCAAGCTGGCCGTGGTGGTGGACCGCCTGCCCAAGACCCGCTCTGGCAAGATTCTGCGCGGGACGATGGTGAAGATCGCCGACAACGAGGACTTCAAACTGCCCGCGACGATTGATGATCCGGTGATCTTGGATGAAATCCGCGAGGCGTTGAAGACACTGGGATATGCGCAAGGGTAGCTGAGCCGGGC
>CAZPXE010000436.1:0-3413 GCA_964590545.1 uncultured Rhodobacterales bacterium
AGGCCCGGGGCGGGGTGTTTGAAGAATTTTGGGATGTGCTATCATTGATGAATGCGACACATCCTCCTCACCCTCGCCATCCTGTTCACCGCCCCGGCCATCGCCCAAGACACCGACCTTGAGCTGGTCCTGCTCGCCGACGCGTCCGGTTCTATCGACGCGCGGGAGATTGCGTTTCAGCGGCAGGGATATGCGCAGGCGTTGACGGATCCGCAGGTGCTCGCGGCGATTCAGGGCACGGCTTATGGTTCGATTGCAGTCACTTACGTGGAATGGGCGTCGAATACGGGTGTCGTGGCGGAGTGGGCGATTATTCGCGACCCAGCCAGCGCAGAGGCCTTTGCCGCCGCCATTCTCGCCCCGCCCCGGCAGGCCTATGGGCGCAACGCCATTGGCGGCGCGCTGCTGGATGCGCTGCGGTTGATTGAGGGCAATGATATCGACGGCTGGCGCAAGGTGATCGACTTTTCCGGCGATTCCATCCGCAATTTCAGCGGCCCGCCCATCGCCGAGGCGCGCGCGCAGGTGCTGGCGGCGGGCGTGACGATCAATGCTCTCCCGATCCTGCGCCCGAACGATCCGGGCCGCGCGCAAGGCGGGCTTGAGGCACTTTATGAAGAGCAAATCGCAGGCGGCATCGGCAGTTTCGTTGTCACCGCCGAGAGCCGCGACAGCTTTGCGGCGGCGGTCAAACGCAAGCTGATCCTTGAGATTTCCGGCACCATCGCCGGCGCGCCGCATCTGGCAGGCACGCCTATGGATGCGCCGCAGGATGAGACGCCGGACCGCCAGAATTAAAAAAGGCGAGCTCCGAAGAGCCCGCCCTACCATTCACCCGAGGGGCAGAATTCAGAACTCCGTACCCCGTCCCATCACCGTTTAAACCTTGGCCGCCGCTGCGTTGGGGTGCTTTGGCGGTAATCTCATCTCATGCCCCGGGGATTGTGTTGGGGCATCCCACCACACGCGTGTTCACCTGAAGGTGCCAGACCACCGGATAGCCCGGCGCCTGCGTGCGCGAGTAGATACAGCCCAGAGAATTACGGAAATGCTGGCCGCCGAAACTGGTTGCGGGGCGTTCATACAGCATCTCACCGGCCTTGAGCGGCCCTGACGGGGTGCCGACAAGGCCCGTGGTCAGCACCGTGGCCTGCGCCGCGCCTGCGATGGCGATCAATGCAAGCCCCATTGCGATCCGTTTCATCATCCCGTGCATTCCTGATGTAACCCTTGGTTGTTCCCCTTATGGACCATGATCATTAAGGGTAGCTTTCCAAATCATGGCCAAAGCATGAACTATCGTTCAAATTCGACCATCTTACCGCAGCTCGGGTTGACCGGGACTGTGGCCGGGGTAGGCTGCGGGCGATCCTGGGGAGGGTTGAAGATGTCAGAGCCGATCACGCTTGCCGAAGTGCAGCGCTTTCTGGACGAGAATTTCGCGCCTTGGGTGCTGGCGCTGTCGCCGAAAGTGGCGGAGCTGAGCGCCGAGGGCATGGTGTTGGAGATGCCGATTACCGACGAGATCGCCCGCGTCGGCGGCATCGTGTCCGGTCAATCGCTTGCCGCTTTGGCGGATACGGCGATGGTGCTGGCTTGCGGGGTCACGGCGGGCGAGATGGCACCGGTTGGGACCGTAACGCTCGACACTCAATTCCTACGCCCCGGCAGCGGCGAGGTGATCCGGGCGGAAGCTGAAGTGACGCGGATGGGCCGCGCGATGGCCTTTGCGACGTGCCGCTTGGTGGCCCTGCCCTCGGGCAAACCGGTGGCGATGGCGACGGGGACATTTGCGCGATGAGGCTGCTTGCGCTGCTGCTCTGCTGCCTCACGCTGGCCAGTTGCGCGGGGCGGCCGATGACGGAGACGGAGAAGGCCTTTGCGGCGACGATCCACGGACCCGGCCTTGATATGCGCCGGGTGCGGCTGGTTGATGGTGCCCCGACCCGTGCTGTCACTTTCCGCCGCAAGGCCCGCCCGCGTGTCACCTGCCGCGAGAATATCCTGCCGCCGCCGACCTCGGATATCGTGACTGCCAAGCCTGCGGCGATTGCACTGTTCAACCGGGTGCTGTTCGACAAGGACTGGTATTTGGATGACTACCTGCCGGATTACCCGGACGAGATTGGGCTGATTGCCGCGATGCTCTTTGCCCATGAATTGACCCATATCTGGCAGTGGCAGAACCGAAAGCTGACCGGCTATCACCCGCTGAAAGCCGCCGCTGAACACGGGACGCGCGGGGCGGACCCGTATCTGTTCAATCTGGAGGCCGAACCGAAGTTTCTGGAGTACGGCTATGAGCAGCAAGGCGCGATTGTGGAGGAATTCGTCTGCTGCCGCGCGCTGGACCCGACGGGCGCGCGCACGCAGCGGCTGCATAAGATGATTTCCGACGTTATGCCGACTGCGCACCTGCCCCAGTCGCGCCAGCATGATGTGCGGCTGCCGTGGGATGGGGTCGAGTTGCGCGGAATTTGTTCTTGAGAGCTTTTGGGCGGCGCCGCGCTATTGCTGCACACTTTCGAGATAGGTGAGCAGCGCGACCAGCGCGCGCGGTGTTGGAGTCAGCGTGCCGTCTATGTCGAGAGGAATGAGGTCGCCGCCCAGATCCGCGCCGAACTCCGGCATCGTGCGGTTGGGGTGGGAGCCAGAGGCATAGCCGTCAATTACCGACAAGATGCGCGCCGTTGGGAAGCTGCCGCCGTTTTGCGCGGCGAGCGTGGTCAGGTTGGGCGGCACTTTCCCAAGGCCCAGCGTTTCCGGCCCTGCGCCCGCGGCATCGGCGCCGTGACAAGCGGCGCAATGGTCCGCGAACATGCGCGCGCCTTCGGGCGGCTCGGGTGCGTCGGGCATCGTGCAGGCCGTTATCAGTCCAATGAGAGCTATCAAAGCGAAGCCTTTTGGGGGTGTGCGGTGCATTCTGCTCTCCTTCGGTTTCGTTTCGCTCATGGTTGCACCGGATCATGCAGCAGGACATGATCCAGATCAAACGACAGGAGCCATCCATGACACATTACGCGCTTATCATGTTGCTGGCGGGGATTGGTATTCCGCTGCTGGCGGCGCTGAATTCTGCGCTGGGGCAGCATATGGGCAGCCCGGCGGCAGCGGCGCTGGTGCTGTTTTGCGTGGCGGTGGGCTGCGCCGGGTTTGCGACACTGGTGACCGGGCCGGGAGCACTTGCGCAGATGGCGGGCGCGCCAAAGCATCTGTTCGTTGCGGGGGTGTTCGTGGCGTTTTATGTGCTGTCGGTCACTTATATCGCGCCGCAGTTTGGAGTCGGCAATGCAGTGTTCTTTGTGATTCTGGGGCAGTTGATCAGCACGGCGATGATTGATCATTTTGGGCTGTTTGGGGCACAAATCTCACCGCTGAGCCTGACGCGGGCGGCGGGGATTTCAGTGATGGCG
>CAZPXE010000437.1:0-3407 GCA_964590545.1 uncultured Rhodobacterales bacterium
TGTATGGTTGACACGTCAACCATATTTATCTCTATTCGAGGTCAGGTTTAAACCTAGGGAGGAAACCTAATGAAAACGATATTGAAAGCCGCAGCAGCGGCCGTCGCTGTCACGGCTCTCAGCGTGACATCATCCATGGCTATGGACTGGAAGCCGAATGGCCCGATCAAGATGGTCATCGCATTCGCAGCCGGTGGCGGCGCTGACACGCAGGCTCGCCTGATTGCAGACGAAGTCTCTGCCGCAACTGGTTGGGATATCCAGCCTGAGCAGGTTACCGGCAAAGGCGGCGTGAACGCACTGGCTGCGATCAAGGACATGCCCAATGACGGCTCGGTCATTGCAATGGTTGTGACTGAATCGCTTGGCTATAACCTGTTCAACGCCAAGGACAGCGGCATGTCTCCTACAGATTTCACCGGCCTCACAACGACGGCAGGATTTCAGATGGGCGTGGTTGCAAAGGCCGACAAGGGCTGGACCTCGATGGCTGATTTCGTAGCCGCGTCCAAAGAGGGCGAGGCCCTTCGGTTTGGCACAATGAGCCCACGTCTATCCGATCTGGCCTATTTGATGGGCGAGGCCACAGGGGCCAACATCAACATTGTTCAGGTTAAAGGCGGTAAGGCTGTCATGAACGGCATTCAAGCCGGTGACATGGATATCGGCTTTATGGCTGGCATTCAGGCCAAAGGTGTTGCATCCGGCGATCTGGTCAATCTGGCCTCCGCTCTGTCGGTTCCTTTGAACCAGACACCTGAGGCTCCGACGTTTGCTGATCTTGGCGTGTCTTACGATTCAGATGGTTACTTTGTATTCGTCGCACCCGCTGGCATTTCCGATGAAGCACGCACGGCGTTGACGGAAGCACTTGTGGCCGGAGCTAACGCAGGCAAAGCCAATGAGATGATCACCAAAGCATTTGGTGGCGTTCAGTCCATTGCAGGAGCCGATCTGGATGCGCTTATGCAAAAGGGCTTTGATGAGTCCGAAGCGTTGATGCAGGCGTCTCAGTAAACAAACCAAGGCCAAGCCGGAGCATATAATGAGCAAAGATCGCTGGCTTGGCCTCTTCTTTATCGGGTTTGCACTCCTACTGATTTTGGTGTGGGTGCCGCTCGACACAGCCTCCGGATACATCGAGAAACAGCGCCGCCAAGTGTTATTGGGCGACGCTTTAGCGCCAACGGTTGCGGGCGTTATCATACTTCTGGCCGCGATCATGTTGTTCTTTGAGAAAAGCCGATTTCAAATCGGATTGTCACGGGCCAACTTCATCTACGTCGCAGCACTTCTGGCACTGGTCACGATGAGTTTCGCCCTCATGCGCTTTGCAGGTCCATTGTTCGCAGAGCTTCTCACAACAGATGGCTATCGCCCTTTACGCGCCACAGCACCTTGGAAACATATAGGTTATGTCACGGGCGGCGCTTTCCTGATTTTTGCACTGATCACCATGGTGGAACGCCGCGTGCGTTGGCGCAGCTTGATCATCGCGCTCATTGCCATCGGCCTCATAACGGCCTTTTACGATCTACCCTTTGACAATCTACTGCTCCCCCCGAACGGCGACGTGTGATGGGGGTAACGGACCATATCTGGCTCGGTATTCTGGCAGTATTCCAAGGGCCTGAGCTGTTCTCGCTCCTAGGATTGCCGATCTCCGTCACGCTGGTGATGATCCTTGCCGGTTTCCTTACCGGCATTTCGGTTGGCGCGACACCGGGATTGGCGGGGCCTATGGCCATGGCGATTGCGCTGCCCATTCTAATCTCGGTCTTTGGGTTTTCCGAAGACGCGCTTCTGCCCGTGCTCGGCTTTTTGATCGGCATCATGAAGGGCGCAACGGTGGGTGGGGCCGTGCCTGCGATCCTGTTCAACACTCCGGGTACTCCGGACGCCTATATGACCACTCTGGACGGTTATCCAATGACCCAGAAGGGCGAGGCGAAAAAAGCGCTTAAAACAGCCCATTTTGCCTCCGTCACCGGCGATACGTTCTCCGATATCGTGCTGCTCGTGGCCGCCCCGTTTCTGGCGGTGCTGGTCGAAAGCTATCTCGATTTCCCCGAAAAAGCAGCGCTCCTGATCCTGTCGCTGGCATTTATCGCCTCGGTCATTGGCGATAGCGTGTCCAAAGGTCTGATCTCCATGGGTCTTGGTCTTTTGGCGGCATTCATAGCCACGGGTGAAGATTTCTACCCACGTCTCACCTTTGGCACCCAAGAACTTGCCCAAGGCTTCCCGATTGCCACGGCCGTCTTGGGTGTTCTGATTTTGGGGGAGATTTTCAAGTCGCTTGAAGATCTCTACCATGAGCGAACCCTCAAAGGAGAAACCAATCAGGATACATCCATCCGTGGCAACCAAACATTCGGTTGGCTCGACATAAAGCGCATCGCGCCTTACATGGGACGCTCCGCATTGATCGGCACCTCCATCGGAGCACTCCCCGGTGTCGGCTCCACACTGGCCGCTACTCTGGGCTACTCCACCGCCAGACGTCGGCACGAAAAGCGACGCAAACCCGAGGATCCGAAATTGGGCGAAGGTGCCATTGAAGGGATTGCAGCGACAGAAGCCGCTAATAGTTCCGTTTCCGGCGCCAACCTCATTCCCGTGCTCTCCCTTGGCATCCCCGGAAATGCGGCGGCTGTGTTCCTGATCCTCGCCATGGATTCCATTGGCGGCTTCAACCCGGGCCCTGGCGTATTCGCAGTACCCAGTGATGGTATCAACCCAGAGCTGGTGTTTGCCTTCGGTATCTTCACCGCCATGTTCATCGCCAACGGCTTCAATTGGACAATCGGCGGCGTTTTCATGCGCATGATGGGGGTTATGACACGGGTGCCCAAGCACATCCTGCTCCCCATCGTTCTGGTCCTTACGCTCACGGCCATTTACGCTGAACAAACGCGGATGGAGGCCATGTGGTTCGGCATCGGATTTGGCCTCTTGGGCTATGTCATGCGCCGGATTGGCATGTCACCCCTCCCATTCGTTATCGCTTTCATTCTGGGCGGTCGGCTGGAGGAAACCTGCCGCCAAGCCTTTGCCGCCACGGGAAGCGATCCGTTCTTCCTTTTCTCCAGCCTCGTGTGCTGGGCTTTCATGCTGCTGGCTGTTGCAGTCGTCTTTTTCAATCTTAGAAACAACGAGATTTAAATGTCCCAACCAAACATCATTCTTATCTCCGCAGATCAGCACCGCGCCGATTGTTTCGGCTATCGCGGACGCAAGGTGAAGACCCCCAACCTCGACAAGATGGCCGCTGAAGGCACGGTATTCAGCAACGCAATTACCCCTTGTGTGGTTTGCATGCCCGCGCGCTCCTCAATTCTGACAGGTCAACTCCCGCGCACTCACGGCCTGCACGATAACGGGATGGACTTGGACAAAGCGACCGG
>CAZPXE010000438.1:0-3392 GCA_964590545.1 uncultured Rhodobacterales bacterium
GTGGACGGTGTTGGCCATCACGACCACATCCATGCAGGGTTTGATCGGCTCTGAGACCAGCGCCTGAAGCGGGACCGACTCCATCGGCAAATGGAAGCCTGCCATCTCGGCCAGATCGCCGGAGTGTCCGGCAACGACCACGCCCAGCTTGTCGCAGTCAATCGCGCCCCGGTTGGTATCAACCCCGACGACCTTACCGCCCTCGCGCCGGATCGCCGTGACCTCGCATTTCTGGATCACGTCCATACCCATTTCCGAGCACGCCCGCGCATAGCCCCACGCCACCGCGTCATGCCGCGCCGTGCCGCCGCGCGCTTGCCATAGCCCGCCCAGCACCGGGTAGCGCGGCCCTTTGATGTTGATGATCGGCACCAGTTGCTTGACCCGCTCCGGCCCGATGAACTCGGTCGCAACCCCTTGCAGCGCGTTCGCGTGGGCCGTGCGCTGGTATCCACGCACCTCGTGATGGGTCTGGGCCAGCATGATCACGCCGCGGGGCGAGAACATGACGTTGTAGTTGAGGTCCTGAGACATCGTCTCATAGAGGCTGCGCGACTTCTCATAGATCGCCGCCGAGGGGTCTTGGAGGTAGTTCGAGCGGATGATTGTCGTGTTTCGGCCTGTGTTGCCGCCACCGAGCCAACCTTTTTCAAGAATCGCCACATTGGTGATCCCGAAGTTCTTGCCAAGGTAATAGGCCGTCGCCAGACCGTGCCCGCCCGCGCCGATGATGATCACATCATAGCGTTTCTTCGGCTCGGGGCTGGCCCAGGCGCGGGTCCAGCCGGAATGTTGGCGCATGGCCTCACGGGCCACGGCGAAGACAGAGTAACGTTTCATGGGCGATTCCCATCCCAAGGTTGGCTGGCGCTTTGATGCCGCTGCTCACAAAACTATCCCCGCGTGGCTGCGCCGCAATAGATCACAGTTGCGACATGTTGGCCTGCCCATGCCGATTTCGCGCCAAGGCCCCTTTTTTCAAGCCCGGTGGGCAGATAGGAATGGGCGCATGATATTCTGGATTGTGGTTTTTGCTTTGGCGCTGGCTGTCTGCGCCCTGCTGGTTCTGGCGCTGTGGCGCGGGGGCAAAGAGGGTGCGCCGGCGGCGGCGTTCGATTTGCAGGTCTACCGCGATCAATTGGCGGAAGTAGAGCGGGATTTGGCGCGCGGCATCGTCAATGAAGACGACGCAGACCGCGTGCGCACCGAAATCTCGCGCCGTATTCTGGCGGCCGATGCGGCGGTGCGTGAAGCTCAGAGTGATGGCACGGCGACGCGCGGAATGCCGGTATTTGCGGCTTTGGTCAGCGTGGCGATGGTGTTCGGCAGTGCGTTGATTTACCTGCAGATTGGCCAACCGGGCTATGGCGATCTGGCGCTTGCCGACCGGATGGAATTCGCTAAGGCGATGCGGGCCGAGCGTCCGACGCAGCTCGACGCCGAAGCCTCCCTGTCGCCCGCCGATTTTCCCCCCGCCCCCGATCCCAGCCCGGATTATGTGGCGCTGGTCACGCAATTGCGCGAGGTGATCGCAACCCGCCCCGATGATGTGCAAGGGCTGCGCCTGCTGGCGGTAAGTGAGCGCAATCTTGGCAACTATGCCGCTGCACGCGACGCCTTTGGCCGCTATGTCACCCTGCGCGGGACGGATGCGACGCCGCAGGAGTTTTCGGACCTTGCTGATATGCTGATCCTGGCCGCGGGCGGTTATGTCTCGCCCGAAGCTGAAGCCGCACTCACGCTGGCCTTGCAGGCCGATCCGACCAATGGCCCGGCGCGCTATTACTGGGGGCTGATGCTGTCGCAGACGGGCCGCCCGGATCTGGCCTTCCGCTTCTGGGATCAGCTTCTGCGCGCCGGTCCCCCGGACGCGCCGTGGATCCCTCCGGTGCAAGCCCAGATCGAGGAGATCGCTGCCCGCGCCGGGGTCAATTACGTTATGCCTGAACCCGGCAACATCCGTGGACCATCGGCGGAAGATATTCAAAACGCTGGCGAAATGTCCCCTGCCGAGCGGATGGAGATGATTGGCGGCATGGTCGAGGGGCTATCCGAACGGCTTGCGTCGGAAGGCGGCACCGTGTCCGAATGGGCGCAGCTTATCTCCGCGCTTGGGGTGCTGGAACGGCGCAATGACGCCTTCGCCGTTTATCAAAACGCGCTGGAAGTGTTCGCCGAAGACCCAACGGCGCTGGACCAGATCAACCGCGCGGGCAGCCGGGCCGGGGTGGCCAATTGATCTTTAACGAGATTGACGATTTCGCCGCCGCCCTGCCCTTTGGCACTGCGCTGGCCGGGCTTGATCTGGGCACCAAAACCATCGGTGTCGCGGTGTCCGACCGGATGCTTTCTGTCGCAACGCCGCTTGAGACGATCAAGCGCAAGAAATTCGGCACCGACGCCGCCGCGTTGCAGGCATTGCTGAGCGCGCGCGAGATTGGCGGGATCGTGCTGGGCCTGCCCCGCAATATGGACGGCAGTGAAGGCCCGCGTTGCCAATCGACACGCGCCTTTGCGCGCAATTTCGATGCCTTGCACCCGCTGCCGATCACCTTCTGGGATGAGCGGTTGTCGACCGTCGCTGCCGAAAAGGCGCTGCTGGAGGCGGATACGACCCGAAAACGTCGCGCCGAGGTGATTGACCATGTGGCGGCGGGCTATATTCTCCAAGGCGCGCTTGACCGGCTCTCGGTGCTGCGCGGGCAGAGGTAAAGAGCGAACATAATGACCATCCCCCCCTCAAGCGACCCGATCTGGCGCCGCGCCGAGATCGAAAGCCCCTGCGTGAATATCTGCGTGATCCATCCCGAGACGCGGCTGTGCACCGGCTGCGCGCGCTCGATTGACGAGATTGGCGCTTGGTCGCGGATGACGCCAGAGGCCCGGCGCGAGGTCATGGCGGAACTGCCAGAGCGTGAAGCGGCGCCTAAGGGGCGGCGTGGTGGGCGGGCCGCACGGTTGAAGCGGTAATTGCTACGCAAACGAGAGGCTCTGCCCCCCTCTCGGCAGCTTTCGCAAGCCAAAGCGCCTGCCGGTCAAAAGCGCGTGCTCTTTGGGATATTTTTAGCACAAAGACAGGGCTAGCGGCGTTCATACGGCGAGCCAATGTTCCCAGTTTTCGAACTCCGGTCTGAGGAAGGCGACCATGCGGCCTTCGTCTTGCGCCGGGCCGTCCCATGGGGCGACCCCGTGCAATGCGTGGCGGTGGATGAGAAAGCTGGCACCGGGCGGGCCGCTGAGTTCTACCTTTTCGCAGGTGTCAAACGCTTCGCGGCGGGCGGCGTGGTAGGCTTGGGTGATATCGGTGTTGGCCGGGTCGCGACCCGAAAGCGCCGCGCGCAGGGCTTTGCCGATGATGTGGTGACTGCCTTCCCAGACGACGGTGGGGGCTG
>CAZPXE010000439.1:0-3389 GCA_964590545.1 uncultured Rhodobacterales bacterium
GTGATCTCCTCGCCATCCTCGCCACAGAGCGCAGGCCGGGTATCGCGCAGCAATCGCTTCCAGACATTAGCGCGGCTCGTCTGCCCCGTTTGCCGTCACTGATCCGATGGATTGATCAGACGGGATATGTGCAGGTAACTCAGCTTTCATGGGCGCGTTTGCCACGACGCGCGGGTGTCCACACCATCTTTGGATCGAAGCAAATCGACAGTGATCCGCGTCGCTTCAGCGCGTCATTGTAATCCGAGCAGGTCGGGGTCTTGTCCTTCGCAGCGGCCCAATTGCTCATGCAATCTGGCTATCATGCTGGATTCAAACAGGGAATCTATTGGAGCGATTGTGCAGAAAAGCCCCGAAGGCGGAAAAAACCCTCTTCCCATCTTCGAACCACCCGGTATAACCTGCGCCCATGACACGTTCCGCACATATCCTTTCGGCCCGCCTTCCGGCGACGTGCGGCCTGCTACTCCTAATCCGCCTCTGAGCGTGCCGATCCGGCGCGTCCGCTCAGAGGTATGCCATCGCGCCCACACGGATTAGGAAACAGAGAGACACCCAAATGACCAATACGACCGCACAAGACCACGTCTTGATCTTCGACACGACCCTGCGCGATGGCGAGCAGAGCCCCGGCGCGACCATGACCCATGATGAAAAGCTCGAAATTGCCGGGCTTCTGGACGAGATGGGCGTGGATATCATCGAAGCGGGCTTTCCGATTGCCTCCGAAGGGGATTTCGCCGCCGTTAGCCAGATCGCAGAGCAATCGCAACGCGCAACAATCTGCGGCCTCGCCCGCGCACAACTTGGCGATATTGACCGCTGCTGGGAGGCGGTGAAGCACGCGCGTTCCCCGCGCATCCACACCTTTATCGGCACCTCGCCCCTGCACCGGGCCATTCCCAACCTGACGATGGATGAAATGGCCGACCGGATCGAACAGACGGTCAGCCATGCGCGGAACCTGTGTGAGAACGTCCAATGGTCGCCGATGGATGCGACGCGGACCGAGTATGACTATCTTTGCCGCGTGATCGAGATCGCCATCAAGTCCGGCGCGACCACCATCAACATCCCCGACACCGTGGGCTACACCGCCCCGCGCGAAAGCGCCGAGCTGATCGCGCGGCTGATTGCGGATGTGCCGGGCGCAGGCGATGTGGTGTTCGCGACCCATTGCCATAATGATCTGGGCATGGCGACCGCCAACTCCCTCGCCGCCGTTGAAGCAGGCGCGCGCCAGATCGAATGCACGATCAACGGCCTTGGCGAGCGGGCCGGGAACACCGCGCTGGAAGAAGTCGTCATGGCCCTCAAGGTCCGCAACGATATCATGCCGTTCCAAACCGGGATCGACAGCCGCAAAATCATGCATATCTCGCGCCGCGTCTCGACTGTTGCGGGCTTCCCGGTGCAGTTCAACAAAGCCATCGTCGGCAAGAACGCCTTCGCGCACGAGAGCGGCATTCACCAGGACGGGATGCTCAAGAACGCGGAAACGTTCGAGATTATGCGCCCCGAAGATGTGGGTCTGTCCGGCACCTCGCTGCCCTTGGGCAAACATTCGGGCCGCGCCGCGCTGCGCGCCAAGCTGAACGAGTTGGGGTTCGAGCCCGGCGATAACCAGCTCAAGGACGTGTTCGTGCGGTTCAAGGATCTCGCCGACCGCAAGAAGGAAGTCTATGACGATGACCTGATCGCCCTGATGCGCGATGCGGCAGCGGACGAGCAGGCCGAGCATCTGAAGATCAAATCGCTTCGCGTGGTCTGCGGCACCGAAGGCCCGCAGCAGGCGGATCTCGTGATGGAAATCGACGGGGAAGAGCAAAGCACCACCGCCACCGGCGACGGCCCGGTCGATGCGACGTTCAACGCGGTGAAGGCCCTGTTCCAACACTCCGCCCGCCTGCAACTTTATCAGGTGAGCGCTGTGACCGAAGGCACCGACGCGCAAGCCACCGTCTCGGTCCGCATGGAAGAGGACGGCAAAATCGCCACAGGCCAGTCGGCAGATACCGACACCGTGGTCGCCTCCGCCAAAGCCTATGTCAACGCGCTCAATCGGTTGGTTATACGGCGTCAAACCACGGATGTGGGGTATGATACTAAAACGGTTAGTTACAAGGATGCTGGGGAATAACCCGCGTCCTTGATCCGAAAAAAGCCCGCCCCGGCCTGTAGCCGGGGCCTCGCTGTTCAAAGCGCGTCACCAAAATGCATCGAGGTCCCGGGTCAGGCCCGGGACGGGGTGCAATTCACGCCCCGCTGCCGTCCAGATCAAACATCAGGCGCATGGTGACGGGTGACGAGCGGGTGATGCCGTCGAGCCCGGCCAGTTCCATCAGCTTGTCGATGCCGGGGGTCAGGCCTGCGTCTTCGACGTCAAGGAAGATCATCGCGTTGGTTGCGACCATTGCCTTGCCTTCAGAGACGCGCATGACGAACATTTGCGTGTCCAGATCCACAGCTGTGCCGACCACGCTCACGCTGCCGCCGACATCCAGCACCTTGCTCTCACCCACTGCCAGATTGCTCACCTCTGCCATGTCGATCTGCGCGGTGATTTGCGCGCTGTTGGCGGCTTTGAAGACGTATTCCAGCATCCGTTCGTTGCGGATGTCGATATTGGTTTCCACTGTCGTCAGGTCGATCGTCACATTCACTGCGCCATCTTTCGATACGGACCCGTTCAGGCCGGAAAAGCTGTGCACCTCGCCGTTCCAATTGTTCTTGATCGACCCGAAGGAGAGTTGCGATGCGCTGCCGTCAAGCGTCCAGCTCTCTGCGAAGGCCGCAGAAGCCGAAAGGCTGAAGATCGTCGCGGTAGCTATCTTGGTGAAATACGTCATGGGTGTCCTTCCCGTATTGCATGAATGAAACCGGCGTATTTGGCGCCAGCATTACCAAAACACGCCTTGCGTCCATTTTGTTCGGTTGCTCGCGGTGATGTGAGCATCGGTGCGCTTTCGCCTACGAATAAGGACCCATCGCGGATAAACAGTGCTCCTGCGGTCTGCCCCCCTTTCGCCTGCTTAGGCTGGCCACTATAAAGCACCATGCTTGGAGGGTTGTGACTCGGTCAGGTGGGGTTCGAGCTGGGGTAAGGATGTACCGCAATGGCGCTGTTTGACAATCTGGGTGGTCTGTTCACCTCTGATATGGCGATTGACCTCGGCACGGCGAACACGCTGGTCTATGTCAAAGGCAAGGGTGTGATCCTGTCCGAGCCGTCTGTGGTGGCCTATCACGTCAAGGATGGCGTCAAGAAAGTGCTGGCCGTGGGCGAGGATGCCAAGCTGATGCTGGGCCGCACGCCCGGCTCCATTCAGGCGATCCGGCCCATGTCGGAAGGCGTGATTGCGGATTTTGACGTGGCCGAAGAGATGATC
>CAZPXE010000440.1:0-3388 GCA_964590545.1 uncultured Rhodobacterales bacterium
CCGCTGACGGCGCTGTGGGTGGTTCTGCGGCTGGTCGTTGCGGTGGCCGTGATGGCGCGGCCTGAGACGATCCACTTTGCGGGCGTGCTTGCGGCGCTCGCCCTGCTGGGCTGGCACCACCTGAGCGCGCGGCGCTTGCAGGCCGCTTAGGAGGTTACGCCATGGCAGTCTTCGTCCTCGTCCACGGCGCATGGCATGGCGGTTGGTGCTGGGCCGACACCGCCAGCGCCCTGCGCGCAATGGGGCATGAGGTGCACACGCCCACGCTGACCGGGCTGGGAGAGCGGAGCCATTTGCTGAGCGCCGATGTCACCTCTGACACCCATGTGCAGGACGTGGTGAATGTGCTGCGCTGGTGGGAGCTTACAGATGTGATCCTTGTCGGTCATTCCTATGGCGGCTCGATCATCACCGGGGTTGCCGGGCAGGTGCCAGAGCGGCTGCGGGCGATGGTCTACCTTGACGCCGTTGTGCAGGATGTGAGCGGTGAGGGTATTTTCGTCAAAGCCTCCCCCGCGCGCATGGCCGGGTTCCAGAAACAGATCGACGCAGGGGCGATTGGGTTGGAACCGGACGGGGCGCTTGAAAACTGGACGAAAGATCCCGAGAAAAAGGCATGGTTGAAGCGTATGTGTACCCCGCACCCGGCGGCGACGTTACAACGCGGCGTAACGTTGAGCGGGCGCGAGGCGGAGGTGGTACATAAGCACTACATCATCGCCGAAAAGAACGAGCCATCCATATTCTGGAAGAATTACGATAAGATCCAGACGCGGCCCGGCTGGACCCATGAGCGGATGCCCTATTGGCACGACGTCATGGTCGAAGCGCCGGAGCATCTGGCCGAGCGGCTGGACGCTTACGCCGCCGCACTGCCCGCGATCAAGTGAGACATACATGACTGACCGACCCAATTTCCTGTTTATCATGACCGACCAGCAGCGCGCCGATTGGCTGGGCTGTTATGGTCATCCGGTGGTGCAAACGCCGCATATCGACAGCCTCGCCGCATCCGGCACGCGGTTTGAGAATTTCCACGCCGCCTCGCCCGTGTGCATGCCCAACCGCGCCTCTTTCCTGACCGGGCGCTATCCGTCGCTGCATGGGCTCAGGCACAATGGCTGCACCCTGCCGGAGCACGCGAACACCTTTGTCCACCTGCTTGCCGAAGCGGGTTATGACACGGCCAGCATCGGCAAAAGCCATGTGCAACCCTTCCTTGACCAGCCGCCCATGGGGCGGGCCGTGTCAGAAGGGGGGCAGGACGCGTGGCGGCGCGACGGGGAGACCGTGTATCAAGAAGCGCCCGGCAACTTTGCCGGGGACGCGCCCTATCAAGTCAAAACGCCCTATTATGGCTATGATCATGTGGACCTTGTGACCCATCATGGTGATCGTTGCGGCGGGCATTACGGCCAGTGGTTCCGCGCCAATGCGCCCGATGCCGCTGCGCTGCACGACCCCGCGAACGAGCTGGACCATGATTACACCTGCCCCCAAGCCTACCGCACGCCGGTGCCGGAGGAGCTGTACCCCACGGCCTATATCCGTGAGCGCGCGATTGACTATCTAAGCGCCCCAGAGCGCGCCGATAGCCCCTTCTTTGCCTTCGTCAGCTTCCCCGACCCGCATCACCCGTTTAATCCGCCGGGCAAGTATTGGGACATGTATCGCCCAGAGCAGTTCGACCTGCCCCTGCCCTATGAGGCGCATCAGAACCCGACCCCGCCGATGGAATGGCTGCATAGCAATTGGAAAGAGGGCGGCGGGCAGATGACGCCGCAAACCGCGATGATGATCGAGGGCCCGCAATTGCGCGAAGCGATGGCGCTGACGGCGGGGATGATTTCCTGCGTCGATGATGCGGTGGGCGAGATATTGGCCGCGCTTGATGCGACTGGCCAGCGCGAGAATACGGTGATCTGTTTCAATGCGGACCACGGTGATTACTTGGGTGATTTCAACATGCTGCTGAAAGGCGCCCTGCCCTTCCGCTCGATCACCCGCGTGCCGATGATCTGGTCTGACCCCGCGGGTGCTTCCGGCGATGTAAGCGACGCGCTGTGCTCTACCGTTGATTTGTCGAGCACCATTCTGGAGCGAGCGGGCGTCGCGCCCTATCACGGCATCCAAGGCCAAAGTTTCCTGCCCGCAACGCAAGGACTTGAAGGGCCAAGGGGCGAAGCGCTGATCGAGTATAACGATGGTGGGCGGCGGCTTGGCTTTGCCGAGCCATCCCGCGTGCGTGCGCTGGTGACGCCGGAGTGGCGCTATACCGTTTATAAAGATCACGATTGGGGCGAGCTTTACGATCTGTCCAATGACCCGCACGAGACCTGCAACCTGTGGGACGACCCGGCCCACGCCGTGACCCGCGCCCACCTGTCCGAGCGGATGACCCAGCATTTGATTGCGCAGATGGACGAAAGCCCCCTTGCCGACCGCCTAGCCTGACAGGTCCAGATCGCAGGGCAGCCGGTGGGACAGGACCAGTTCCGCATTGGGCAAATCGTTTGAGCGCGCTCTGAGCAGCGCTGCGTCCTCGCTTAGCCCCTGATCCCGCCAGCGCTGCAACAGCCGCGCGCGCAACACGGGCATCGGTGCACCGACGAAGACGGAATAGGACCACAAGGGCGCAAGGTCGCGCCAGTTCGGCTGATCGAGGAGCAGGTAGTTGCCTTCGACAATCACATGCCGCTGTGCGGCGGTGACCTGTCGCGCCTCAGGCAAGGTGCAATCCTGATCGCGCTCAAACAGCGGCACGCGCAGCGCCTCTTCGGTCTGGAGGCGCTGTATGAGGGTAAGAAAACCCGCGAAATCAAATGTTTCCGGCGCGCCTTTGCGCGCAAGCAGGCCCCGTTCGGACAGCGTATCATTGTCCAGATGGAAGCCATCCATTGGCACCAAGGCGGCGCGCTTCCCTGCCGCGTTGAGCTGTTGATGCACCATCTCCGCCACCGTCGATTTCCCCGCCGCTGGAGGCCCGGCCACCGCGATCAACTGCCGCGCCCGCGTCGCGTTCAACGCCATAACCGCCCGCACAATATGCTGTGCAGTTTGGTCCGGTGTCGTTTGATGCATCGCTGTCATGGTACGTCCCTGTGTGGCCGTGACAGAGGCCATCGGTCAATTGCAAAGACGCGCCTGAGCGTTAAATGACGCCGCCTGCCGCAGGCTTTCAATAGCGCGCGCGCGCAGCTGCGCTTTTCGAGCAGGCAGGTCCACGCGCGCCTTGGCGCACCTAAAACAAAACACCCCGCATTTTCCCGCAAAACCCTCTGGACACCGCGCCAAGCAGAGCCTAGAAGTCCGCCACCCAGATCGACACCGATCTCCCGTGCCCGGGTAGCTCAGGGGTAGAGCAGTGGATTGAAAATCCTCGTGTCGG
>CAZPXE010000441.1:0-3386 GCA_964590545.1 uncultured Rhodobacterales bacterium
CTTCAACTGTACTTTCGATGTGCGCTACATGTGGATGCACCAAAAGCGTCTGCAAGGCTCGCACTTCGCGCACCTTAAGCAAGCTTCCGCGGCAAACCACCTGATGGTCGAGCGTCGTCTGGACCCGTGCATGTCGGAAGTCTTTACCTGGGCGGATCTGCCCGAAGCGCACATGAAAATGCTGCGCAACGAGCACAAGCCGGGCAACATGTCCGTGCTGGTTCAGGCCCCGAAAACCGGGCTGCGCACGCTCGAAGACGTGCTGGAAGCCAAGGGCTGAGTCGTCCAAAAACTTGACGATGGCGGGGGTGTCCGCGCCAAGAACGTAACAAACGCTCGCGAATCAGTTTAGTGATCCGCGGGCGTTTTCTATTCTAAGTTGTGGTTCTCTTAATGTTCAACGACTTGCAAAACCTGTTCTCCCTATTTCTGGGGAGTTGAAATAGGCGAATTTCTTCAAGGGCCTGGCACGTGTTATATTGATGTTAACTTATCATTAACCACTCAAAGGTGACTCTGCGCATGACACATGATTGGATTCTGGACGTACTTGTTGATCTCAAGAATTTTGCCCGCGCCAATGGATTGCCTGCGGTGGCGGACAAGCTGACCGAGACAACGGATCTCGCAATGATAGAGATTGCGTCCGTTGAGAAAAAGGCTCGCAGCGCCAATGGTAACGACTTCACGACTGGAACCCATCCTTCAAGAACTGGAATCAGCAGACGGGCGTGAAGCCATTCAGCGCGCCAGCGAGCGGCTGCGTGATCAGCTTGAAATAGACCATATTGCCTATCACTGGGTCGACGCGGCGGGTGACCAATATGGCGCTGGGACATACTCACTCGCTTGGCAAGAGCGATACATGGAGCAAAGCTACCAGCGTGTGGACCCCGTGATTGTTGGCTGCTTCCAGCGCTTCCATCCTGTGAACTGGAAACGTCTCGACTGGTCTTCTAAAGCCGCGCGAGAGTTTATGTCGGAAGCCATCAAGTTCGGGGTCGGTGAGCAGGGGTTTTCCGTGCCGATCCGGGGACCAAACGGGCAATTTGCATTGTTCACGGCGAATCATTCTTGCGATGATGAAACTTGGGAAGATTTCTGTGAAACCAATCGCCGTTCCTTAATCTTGATTGCACATTATTTTAACGAAAAGGCGCTCGAGATTGAGCCCAACCGCACGCCACCACAGAATCAGGCCCTCTCCCCGCGCGAAGTCGACGCGATGACCCTTCTCGCTATTGGATATAGCCGGGCGCAAGTGGCTGATACCCTTAGTATTTCTGAACATACCTTGCGCGTGTACATCGAGAGTGCGCGATTTAAATTGGGAGCTATGAACACGACACATGCAGTAGCTCGTGCCATGCAGCAGGGCCTAATTGTGGTCTAGAAATCAACTCCCCATTTCTGGGGAAGCGTTAATGGGACGTGCGGCAGCGTGCGCCGCCGTTAACCATCCCGAGGTCAGTCTTTGGTCAATCACAGCCCAGCGACCAAAGGATCGATCACATGCTCCGTTACGTTTATGCCGACGAACTTCACAAATTCCCTAAACTCGCCGAAACCATGTTCCGTGACCGTGCGGATCAGTTCCAAACCCGGTTGGGCTGGGAAGTGTCCGTGGACGGGAATGGCTATGAAACTGACCAGTATGATGCTCTGAACCCGCTTTACGTGATCTGGGAAATGCCCGATGGCACACATGGTGGCTCAATGCGGTTCCTGCCCACCACGGGCCGGACGATGATCAACGAACACTTTACCGACGTTATGGGGGGCGGCACCGTTGTCTCGCCCCTGATTTGGGAATGCACCCGTTACTGCCTGACCCGTGGCGCACCGTCCCATGTGGCGGCGGCGCTGATGCTGGGTGGCGGCGAGATCATGCGCGGCTTTGGCATAATGCACTTCGTGGGTGTTTTTGACGAGCGCATGGTGCGCATTTACCGAATGATCGGGTCTTCCCCGGATGTGCTGGGCAGCCAAGGCGAGGGGCGCGACCGGATCAGCGTGGGCCTGTGGGACTTCTCTGAAGACGCACAGGCCCGCGTGGCCAAACGCGCGGGTATCTCGCCGGTGCAGTCCCGCCAGTGGTTCGAAGCGCGCTTTGGTCGGGCTTGCGATGATAGTGCGCTGCTGCCGGTGCTGGCGACAGCCTAAGGGCCAGACAGCGGGCGCTGCCCCTGCCGCACTTGGCACGGCGTCCCCGGAATATTTTTGGCATAAGAAAGAGGTGGGTGTTTGCGCCAAATAGCGTGAGCACCCTTTTCGTTTGCGGGTTTTATCCGATGGGCGCGGGCGGTAGTGTCGGCCCATGACAGCCCCCGCTCTTACCTATTCCGACGATCAGGCCGGCGCTCATGACGCCATCACCGAGATGCTGCGCGGCGTCGGCGTGGATCTGGACGAGGGAATGTTGCTGCCCCCGCGCGAGGGCGCCGCGACGCAGCTAATGGCAATCACTGGCAAGGCGGGCTCGGGCAAGACGTTGTTGCTGGCCGAGTTGACCAAGGCGCTGAAGGCCGCCGGGGTTGATATCGTGTCGGGCGATTACGAAGGGCGCAAGCGCAAGGACCGGCGCACGCTGGCCGTCCTTGCACCGACCAACAAGGCGGCCTCGGTGCTGCGCCTGCGCGGCGTGCCGGCGACCACCATTCACCGCATCCTCTATACTCCCGTCTACGATCCCGAATACGAACGCATTGCCGAATGGCTTGCGGGGCAGGGGGAGCGGCCGGAGATTGAAGGGCTGAGCGATCAGGCGCTTGACCGAGCTTTTGCGTTCTACCAGTCGAACAACTCCATCCCCGGCGCGCTGGCGGCGGCGGGGCTGCGCGGTTCGGATTTCATCACGGGTTGGAAACGGCGCGAAGAGCCGCTGGATATTGGCTTCGTTGACGAGGCCTCCATGCTCGACGAGCGACAATTCGAGGATTTGAAGGAAATTTTTCCGTCCCTGCTCCTGTTCGGCGATCCAGCGCAGCTTGCCCCCGTAAACCAGTCCGGCGCGATGGTGTTCGACGCGCTGCCCAAGACGCGCATCCACCACTTGAACCGCATCCATCGGCAAGAAGCAGACAACCCTATCCTCGATCTGGCCCATGCGCTGGCGGACCCGGCGCTGGAATTCCACGATTTCGAACGGATGATCGAAGAGACCGCACAGCGCGACGATCGTGTCGTTTGGGGCCAGCGGGTCGAGGTTGATCGGATGGCCCGCTCGCCCGTGCTGGTTTGGCGCAACGCCACGCGCATCCGGCTGATCAACGCTTTCCGCGCAGTGCATGGCGCGCCCGAAGATGCGCTGCTGGAAGGGGAGCCTTTGATTTGCGATGGGTTGGAACTTCCCCTGAAGCACCGCAAGAAGCGGCTGGACCTTGAGG
>CAZPXE010000442.1:0-3386 GCA_964590545.1 uncultured Rhodobacterales bacterium
GGGGGATCGTAGCGCCGAATTTCGACTTCACCGATGGTGATTTGCGCGCGCTGCTGACGGCGGGGCTGCTGCCTGTGGACACGCTGCCGCGCAAGGGTGTGGCTGTGATCAAGGGGATCGCCACCAGTCAGGAACAGATCAACGTCCAGCGCACCGCCGACCGCGCGGTGCGTACCGTACAGAATATTGCCATCGACTATGTGGGGCTGCTGAACAACCAAGCCCAACGCTCGGCCCTGCGCCAGCGGATAGACGAGGCGTTCAATGCGATGTTCCGCGAGGGCGCGCTGGTGCCGTCCGCCGACGGGCTGTCACCGCCCTATGAGGTCGAAGTGAGCGCGACAAACGCTGAAGCCGCCGCCGGGATCGTCCGCATCGGGATCGCCGTGCGGCCGGTGCGCGCCATTGATTACATTTACGCAACTTTGAACGTGAAGGCCTTCTAAGCCTAAGCACACCCTTCAGAGCGACCCCAGAACACCGCCGAGGCCCCGCCTTCGGCGCATAGGAAAGGACGGCCCATGCCCAAGATACTTAGCGCCAACAGATCCAAGGTGCTCATTGACGGAGAGCCTATGGAGGGTCTTCAGGATATCAGCTTCCTCACCGAGCGCCCCACAACCGATGTCGCCGCGATTGGCGAGGCGGAGCGGATCGGGATGGTGTTTGGCACCACGCGCGTCACGGGCGTGATCAAGGCCAAATCCGCCCTCGATGCGGTCGAGGAGAAATTCAAGAATAACCAGAGTTTCCAGATCGTTATCTCGACCAATTATGACGGGCCGGATGGCGAGGTGGAGAATGTGATCTCGCTTCAGGAATGCTATGCCCATGGCAAGCGGTTCTCGATGGGGATCGGCGGGGCGGCAGAGACGCTCTATGATTTCAGCGCGACCCGTGAGGCGAGTGGGTGATGAGCAAACCCGCCTCTCCAGCGCCCCAGTCCCAGCCCAAGGCCCAGCCCAAGTCTGAACCAAGGGTGGTGACGCGCGACGGTGTGAGCTATCGCATCACGCTGCCCAATTGGGGGCAGTGGCTGGCGATGCTTGACCGCTCTGCGCGCGGGCTGGATGCGGGTGGTCAGGCGGATGTGGCGCGGCTGTTGCGGCTATGGCTGTCGGGCTCGACCGAAGTGATGGAGGGCGCAAGCGCCCGTCCCCTTGGATCGGTGGATGAGCTGCCCGCGACGTTGGCCGATGCGCTGGTGGCGCAAGGCAGCGCGGCCTTGGCCGAGGCGGCGGAGGACTTGGCGATTGTCACCGAGCATTTGCCCGGTGGCGGGCTGCGGGTTGGCACGGCGCAGGGCGATTATGATTTGCGCCCCCTGACATTTGGCGAGCGGAATGCTTGCCTGTCGCGGCATTTGGGTCTGGCGCAGGGCGTGCCCGAGGTGGATGCGTCGGGCTATGAACTTGCGCTGGTGGCCGCATCGATCACTGCGCCGCAGGGCCTGCGCGTGCCGGATTTGATGGCCCTGCCGCTGCCTTTGGGTGAGGCTTTGGTGAGCGCGGCGCGAAACCTGTCCGATAGTGCGCCGGACGCGGAACTCGCCGCGTTTGCAGCGGCCGGTCAGGCCCATCCGGATTTGGAACTGGCGGATCTGTGCCTTGCCTTTGGCATGACCCCGCAAGAGGCGATGGCCCTTCCCGCCACAACTGCACGGCGTTTGCGCGCGGCGGCTGGGTTGATCCGGGCGAGCCAACCGCAAGCCGTTATGCCCGCGCCTGCGCAAATGCCGATGCAGATGGAGGACGATCGCGTCACGCGCATCGTGGTGCATGATGACTGACCCGCGCCTGCGCATACGGCCCCGGCTGGGGCGGGCCTTGGGGCTGAGTTTGGATCGGCTGGCACCGCTTCTTGCGGGGGCCGTGGCTCGGCGGGAGACTGGATCGCAGCCTGAGGAACAGATTTCGAGCGCGGAAAGGGTCGCCGCAATGGATGCGCTGCCCGGAGCGCAAGGCACGTCGATTGATCGGCATGGCCCGGTTGAGAGCGGAGCTTCTGTGTTGAAACGCGCGCCGCACGAAGGCACCGCCACGGAGATTGGCAAGCCTGGACAAGCTGCCGACTTAGCGGCGCATTTGCGGCTCGTGGACACTGCGCAGGCAACGGTGCCAGATATGCTCAGCGACGAAACCACTCACGGGACGTTGTTTGCTGAGCTTGCGCGGCCTGCGCCGCAAACTGCGCCTTACCCTATGCGGCGGCGAGACAGTGGGGCGGTTATGCCTGAACCCGGTGCGCGTGTTGCGGATCGGGGCGATGCGCACGCTGGATCACGTCCTTTACCAGAAAGAGCCACCACAGAGCTTCGCCCCCTATCGGTTCCGCATGTGCTGGAAACAGCCTTGTCGCGGCGGCGGGAGACGATGCGCGCGGCGGGCGCGGCAGTGCCGTTCGCGCCGGTGGCCGCGCAGATCACGACGCTTCGGCCAAGCGCCGCCGCGACGACTGAGACTGCGGCACCGACGCTGCTCACCCACTCACAGAACACCCCAATCGGTCCAACGCCGCGCGCAACGCTCGCTGCGTCCCCGACTTCCCCTCACGCCTCGGCGTTGGCGGCGTTGGACCGTGTTTTTCCGCGTGCGTCAGAGGCGCGCAAAGCCCCCACCCCTGCTCTGGCGGAACGTGAAGGACCGACGCTGGGCATGGCCAAAACATCTGACACTGCGCCTGCTCCCCTCGATCCGGACACGCTGCGCGCCGCGCTGATGCAACTGCTGGAAGACGACATGCGCCGCCACGGCCTGTCGCCGCTCGGAGGGGTGTGAGCGATGCAGGAAACCGTGCTGATTGGCGATCTGGAACTGGATCAGGTGCTGGAAATCGATGTGCGCCAGTCGCGCAAGCTGGTGGGCCATGCGGTGCCCGGCTGGGATGGCGATCTGATGCAGGATCTGGGCGAGGCGGCTGCCGAAATCCGCCTGCGCGGTATTGCGATGGGTGAAGATGCGGGCACGCGGCTGGAAGAGTTGCGCGCCGCCTTCAGCACCGGTGCGCCGCTGGACTTCACGGCCAGCGCGGCTGTGGCGAGCGAGGTGGAGCAAACCCTGCTCGAACGGCTCGACGTGGTGCAATCGGGCGAGGTGAATGGCGCGTATCTTTATGCCATGACCCTGCGCCGCTATGTGCCGCCGCCAGAGCCAAGCATTGGCGGGTTTTCGGCAGATTTCCTTGCGGATCTGGACACGGTGAATCTGGCGAACGGGCTGCTGGACACCAGCGCCTTCGCCGACGCGCTTGGCACGGCGCAGGGCGCGTTTGACGAGGTGAACAAGGCGCTTGAGGTGTTGGAAGACGCCAAAGGGCTGATTGAAGGGGCGCTGGAGTTAGAGCCCTTCCTGAGCGCGATGGGCGCGGTGGCCTCGGCTGCGAAATGA
>CAZPXE010000443.1:0-3380 GCA_964590545.1 uncultured Rhodobacterales bacterium
GCGCCATATCGGCGATATGCCCTTGCACCATCTGCAAATCGAACAAAGGCGCGCCGCCAACCAGCCGCGTCGTCACCCGCTCAACTGCCGCGTCCAGCGCCTTGCGGGCAAAGCCCAGCGCAGCGGCGGCAACGGACGTGCGAAACACATCCAGCACCGACATCGCAATCTTGAACCCCTGCCCCGGCGCGCCGATCATCGCACTCGCAGGCACCCGGCAATCGGTGAACCGCAACGTTGCCAACGGGTGCGGCGCGATGGTGTCCAGCCGCTCCGCCACCTCAAACCCCGGCAGCTCCGGGCTCACAATGAAGCAGGACAGGCCCTTCGCCCCCGGAGCCTCTCCGGTTCGCGCGAATAGGGTGTACACATCCGCAATCCCCCCGTTGGAAATCCACGTCTTCTCACCGTTCAGAATGTAATCATCGCCGTCGCGCGTGGCGGTCATGGTCGAATTGGCCACATCACTGCCCGACCCCGGCTCTGTCAGCGCAAAGGCGGAAATCGCTGTGCCGCTGCGCGTTTTGGGCAGCCAAGCGGCCTTCTGCGCGTCCGAGCCGAACAGCGTGATTGCCCCGGTCCCAAGCCCCTGCATCGCAAAGGCAAAATCTGCCAAGCCATCACGGCGCGCCAAAATCTCCCGCGTCAGGCAAAGCGTGCGCACATCAAAGCTACCCTCGTCGCTTGAGGTTGGCTGAAGCACCCCCGCCGCCCCAAGATCTTTGACCAAACCCCGGCAAGCTGCATCCGTGTCCGCGTGGTCTATGGACAGCCCAGCCGCGACTTCCTCAACCCGCGCCGCCCAATCGCGATGCGCAGCGTCAAAGAAGGGCCAAGTGAGGAAGCTTTGGTCAGGCATCACAAAAACCGACCCAAAGTTAACAGAGCAAAGTCTCTTTCGGTCAATTCAGAAGCGCCGTTCCGAGGGGTGGCGCGCATTCGCGCCGCCCCGTGGGGGCGGAACGGCGCGAGCGCAACAGTGCCTGTTGCGCGGGTGCCTTGTTCGACGCCGCCGTTTGAAAGTTTGGGTCCAAGGCTCGCCATCAATCCCCCTCAAACACCGGCTTTTCCTTCGCCACAAACGCCTCATAGGCCCGGCGGAAATCATTGCCCTGCATACAAATCGCCTGCGCCTGCGCTTCGGCCTCGATCGCTTGGTCGAGACTCATGTTCCATTCCTGCGCCAGCATCGTCTTGGTCATGGAATTGGCCCATGTCGGCCCCGCCACAATCCGCTCAGCCAGCGCCATCGCATCGGCCTCAAGCCCTTCGGCGCTGCTGATGGAGTTGAAGAACCCCCACCGCTCGCCCTCCTCGGCGCGCAAGGTTCGGCCCGTATACAGCAACTCCGCCGCCCGGCCCTGCCCGACAATCCGGGGCAGCATCGCACAAGCGCCCATGTCACAGCCCGCAAGCCCAACGCGGTTAAAGAGGAAATTCACCTTCGCATCCGGCCCCGCGATCCGCAGATCCGACGCCATCGCCATAATCGCCCCGGCCCCGGCGCAGACCCCATCGATTGCCGCGATGACAGGCTTGCCGCAATGCACCATCGCTTTGACCAGATCGCCGGTCATCCGGGTGAAGGCCAAAAGCTCCTTCATGCTCATCTTCGTCAGCGGTCCGATAATGTCATGCACATCGCCGCCCGAACTGAAATTCCCACCATTGGACGCGATCACCACCGCATGCACGTCATCGGCATAGACCAAGGCCCGGAACCAATCGCGCAACTCCGCGTAACTATCAAACGTAAAAGGGTTCTTCCGCTCCGGCCGGTCATGCGAAATGCGGGCAATGCCACCCGCAATCTCGCACCGGAAATGCGTTACATCTGACATGTTCATGCGTCCTCCTCCCGCGCCACCAGCGCCTTTTCGAGCAGGGAGGTCATCGTCTCCGCCTCCTCAGGGCTCAGCCCGCTCAGCAAATCATCCACCCACATCTCATGATGCCCGGCCAAATCGGAAAACGCCGCCTGCCCTTTCGGCGTCAATTGCGCCTTCTGCGCGCGCCGGTCGCCGGGGATGGCCACACGCAGCGCCAGACCTTCTTCGGTCAGCCGATCCACAATCCCGGTCACATTCCCGTTCGAGACTTTCAGATAGCCCGACAGATCACTCATCTTCAGACCCTCGGGATGGCGCGACAGCGCCGCCATCACGTCAAAGCGCGGCAAGGTGGTGTCGTGATCCTCGCGCAACCGCCGGCGCAACGCACTCTCTACACCCGACGACAGCTTCAACAGCCGCAGCCACAAACGCAGCCGTGTTTTTGATGGCGCATCTTCAGGCGCGGGGTCTCGTTTCAAATTCATATCTCTCCTCCCGACACCGCCAGCGCGTGCCCGTTGACCGAAGACGCGCCCGGCGAGGCGAGGAACAGCGCCGTTGCCGCCACCTCCTCAACATCAATCATCCGGCCCATCGGGTTGCCGGACACAATCATCTTCAACGCCTTGTCTTCGGGGATTTCCATCCGCGCGGCGAGCCCGCTGACCGCCTTCTCCGACATGGGCGTATCCACAAATCCGGGGCAGACCGCGTTGCAGGTGATCCCCCGCTTCGCCACATCCTGCGCGACTGAGCGGACCAGCCCCAGCACCCCATGTTTCGACGCCGCATAGGCCGGGATCGTCGCGCCACCTTGCAGGCTGGCGGTTGAGGCAATCGCGATCAACCGCCCCCCTTGCGGCATATCCCGCAGCGCGCCCCGAAAGGTCAGGAACACACCCGTCAGGTTCACTTTCAGCGTCCGCTCCCACATCTCCAACGACGTATCCGTGATCTTGCCGGGCCAGCCAGAGCCCGCATTGGCCACGACCACATCAAAGGGCGCATCGAACAGCGCAGCTACTTGCGCCTCATCCGTCACATCCGCCACGCGCCAGCTAATATCCCGGCCCTTCGCGGCCTCTTCCAACGCATCCGCGCGGCGTCCTGTGATCGTCACGCTGTCGCCCGCATCCGCAAATTGATGCGCAATCGCTGTGCCAATCCCGCTGCCACCGCCCGTGACCAAAACCCGTCTCATGCCCGAGTTGCCTCCGCGTCTTTATCCGCCAAACGCCACGCCTGATCCCGCCCCGCAAGGTACGGCAGTGGCCAATCCGGCGCGGCGCGGTCACCGATTTTGGCGGCCTCGCGCAAGGTCCAGTAAGGGTCCGCCAGATGCGGACGACCCACCGCCACCAAATCCGCGCGCCCCGCCATCAGGATCGAATTGGCATGGTCCGCCTCATAGATGTTGCCCACCGCCATCGTGTGTAGCCCCGCCTCATTGCGGATACGGTCGCTGAACGGCGTCTGGAACATGCGCCCATAAACGGGCTTCGCATCCACCGTCGTTTGCCCCGCAGACACGTCGATCAAATCCGCGCC
>CAZPXE010000444.1:0-3380 GCA_964590545.1 uncultured Rhodobacterales bacterium
AGTTCCCGCGCCTGCATCGCAGCGAGAAAATCACGCACCAGCGCTTCGGGGTCCTTGCGCGCCACCGCCCCACTGCGCTGCGTGCGGCCACGCATGTAATGCTCGGGCGGGTATTCGTGCAGCATGATGGTGATCAGGTCGGGATGCGCGGGAATCACCGACGACACCGCGTCGCTCAGCGCTTCGCTCAGCCGGGTTTTGGCGTTAGCGTCATAGCCTTCCAGAAGATGTGCCTCAATCACGGGCATCTGCATTCCCCTCCTGCAACCTGTCTGGTCTGTAATACAGGTATAGGTCAGATCGCGGTCAGGAAAATAGCCTTTCTGCAAACTTTTTTCTTGCCGGATCGCTGCGCGCCGTTACCCTTAGCTTTGCCAGGAGAGGTGTGGATGACAGTAGCAGAGGCAGGATTTCTACCAGAAGGCGGCAAGGCGCGGCGCGTCTATTTGCTGCTGCGGGATGAGATTTTGTCAGGTCGTTATGCCCCCCAAACCGCTCTGCCGGGCGAGCAGCGTTTGGCCGCGATGCATCAGGTCAGCCGTGTCACCGTTCGCCGCGCGTTGGATGGGCTAAGTGCGGATGGCCTCATCGAAAAACGCTCCGGCGCGGGCTCGATTGTGACTGGGCAGGTGCGGCAGGCGGGGATTGCGGCGGATATGTCCACACTGATCCCGCAGATCGTGCAGATGGGGCAGGACACGACCGCGCGGCTGCTGTCTTTCACTTATGCAGCGCCCCCTGCGGCGGTGGCCGAGGCGCTGGGCATGGGGCCGGATGCGCGGGTGCAGACCGCGATGCGGGTGCGGCTGTTTGACGGGCGCGCGTTCTCGCATCTGACGACGCATGTGCCTGAAGATATCGCGATACGGTATTCGGAGCAGGATTTGGCGACGACGCCATTGTTCCGTCTGCTTGAACGGGGCGGTGTGACGGTCAGCAGCGCATCCCAATCGGTGACGGCAAGCCTTGCCTCGCCCGAAGTCGCGGAGGCGCTAGAGATTTCGGTGGGCTCGGCCGTGCTTTGGCTTACCCGTGTGATCCGCGATGATACGGGGCGCGGGGTGGAGTATCTCTCGGCGCTGTACCGACCCGATATGTTCCGGCTGGAGATGGAGCTTGACCATGTGGGCGACGGGGGCAATCGCCATTGGGAACCGCGGATCGGGGCCCAGTCATGAGTGATGGCATGACGGCTCCACGCACCCTTTTTGACAAGCTGTGGGCCGCGCATGAGGTGCTGCGGCGCGAGGATGGCATGTCGTTGCTGTGGGTGGATCGGCATCTGGTGCATGAAGGCTCGCACCACGCGTTTCGCAAACTGGCGGCGCGGGATTTGCCTGTGGCGCGGCCTGATTTGACCTTTGGCGTGGTGGATCACTATGCGCCGACCCGCGATCGCGCGCGGCTGCCGGACCCTGCGATTGCGGGGATGATCGACACGCTCACGGCGAACTGCGCCGGGCATGGCATCACCTGTTTTGGCCTGCGCGATCCGCGTCAGGGCATCGTGCATGTGGTCGGGCCGGAGCAAGGGTTGAGCCTGCCGGGGTTGGTGGTGAATTGCGGGGACAGCCACACCTCGACCCATGGCGCGTTCGGGTCGATTGCCTTCGGGATTGGCGCGACCGAAGTGGCGCATGTGCTGGCGAGCCAGACGATCTGGCAAGCGCGGCCCAAGGCGTTGCGCATCCGGGTGGAGGGCACGCTCGCGCCCGGTGTCGGGGCCAAGGATATCGCGCTGGCATGGATCGCCAAGCTGGGCGCGGATGGGGCGCGGGGGCATGCGATTGAGTATGCGGGACCGGTGATCGAGGCGTTGTCGATGGAAGGGCGGATGACCCTGTGCAACATGTCCATCGAGGGCGGCGGGCGCTTCGGCATGGTTGCGCCGGATCAGGTGACGTTCGATTACATCAAGGGCCGACCTTTTGCGCCGCAGGGCGATGCGTTTGACGCGGCTTGCGCGGCTTGGGCGGCGATGCGTTCAGATGAGGCGGCGGCGTTTGACCGGGAGGTCACGCTGGACGGGTCCGAGATTGCGCCGATTGTGACATGGGGCACCTCACCCGAGGATGCGGTGCCAGTGACGGGGCATGTTCCGAGCGCCGAGGGCGTGGGCGCAGAGAAAGCGGATGCGCTTGATTATATGGGGCTGGTCCCGGGTCAGGCGCTGATTGGGACGCGGATTGACCATGTGTTCATCGGCTCTTGCACCAACGCGCGGATCGAAGATTTGCGCGCCGCTGCCGCTGTGCTCGCGGGGCGCAAAGCGCTGGTGCCGGGGATCGTCTCGCCCGGCTCAAGCCTTGTGAAGCAGCAGGCGGAGGCGGAGGGGTTGGACCAGATTTTCACCCAAGCGGGCCTAGACTGGCGCGATGCGGCCTGTTCGATGTGCGTGGGGATGAATGGCGACACGCTTGCGCCGGGGATGCGCTGCGCGTCGACCACCAATCGCAATTTCAAAGGGCGGCAGGGGCGCGGTGCACGCACGCATCTGATGTCCCCCGCCATGGTCGCCGCCGCCGCCGTGACCGGTGCGCTGGCCGATGTGCGCCCCCTGCTGAAAGGGCGCAGCATATGAGCGGCTGGACCCGGCATACAGGCCCGGCCTTGCGGCTTGACCAAGAGAATATCGACACGGATCAACTGATCCCCGCCCGGTTCATGTCGACCCCGCGCGACCAAGGATATGGCGATTATCTGATGTATGATCAGCGGTTTGACCCGGATGGCACCCCGACGGATCACCCGCTGAACCAAGCCCGCCCCACGGTTCTGATCGCGGGGCGCAATTTCGGCTCCGGCTCCTCGCGCGAGGCGGCGGTTTATGCGCTGGTGGATTTCGGCATCCGGGCGGTTCTGGCGCCGAGCTTCGGAGATATTTTCGCCTCTAACGCGGTAAATAACGGGCTGTTGCCTGCTCGGATCGATACCTCTGCGTTGCCTACGGCAGCAGAGATCGCGGTGGATCTGGACACCTGCACCGCGACTGCTGGAGGCGTCGAAACCCCCTTCGATCTCGACCCGGTCTGGCGCACGAAACTGATCAACGGCTGGGACGATATCGACCTGACGCGGCAGCATTTGCCCGACATTCACACCTTTTCTTCAGAGCGCAAAACATCGGCTCCGTGGAGCCTTCCGACCCTAACCAATTGAAAACCAACAGGGAGTAAGACGATGAAATATCACATAACGGGTACATTGATGGCGGGTGCGCTGTTCGCCGGAACGGCCGCTTGGGCCGAGGATACGGTGACGGCGGTGCACGCCTTCCCGGAAAGCCTGATCTACACCAAAAGCTTCCTTAGCTTCGTGGACAAGGTAAACGAGGCGGGCAAGGGCGTTGTGCAAATCGAAGTGCGCGGCGGGCCGGAAGC
>CAZPXE010000445.1:0-3371 GCA_964590545.1 uncultured Rhodobacterales bacterium
CAGACCGATTTGCCGATCAGTCAAATCCTTCACGACATTGACGAGGTGGCGCAGATCGCGCCCGAGACGGTCGAGTTTCCAGACAACGAGCACGTCGCCGCCACGCAGCGCCTTGAGGCAGGCGTCCAGGCCGGGGCGGATGTCGCGCTTTCCGGAGACCTGATCTTCGTAGATAGCATCCGCGCCAACGCCCGCCTCGGCGAGCGCATCTCGCTGGAGGTCGAGGCTCTGGGAACCGTCGGCTTTCGAGATGCGGGCATATCCGATCAACATGTGTCTCAAACGGTCGTTTGCGATGTGCGTCCGGCGGCATATCGGATTGGCTGCATGTTTGTATCTTATCATATTTCTCAATCAAAAATACACAATCCTATATGAGAAAGCAAAAGAGACATGGCGCATCGTACTATTCTCACGGAGCGCCAGCGCGCCGCCCTGTTCGATCTTCCGACTGGCGAAGCGGACCTTTTGCGGCACTACACCCTGGCCGATGACGACCTGGAACATATCCGCGAACGGCGACGGCCCGAGAACCGGATGGGCTTTGCCTTGCAGCTCTGCGCCTTCCGGTATCCGGGGCGGTTGCTGACCGCAGGCGAGATCATTCCCGAGCAAGTGCTCGCGTTCGTTGGTGCCCAGCTCGGTCTGATGGGCGAGGCTTTGCTGTCATACGCAGCACGCAGGCAGACCCGGCAACAACACCTGAAAGCCCAGCAGGAACTTTACGGTTATCGGATGTTCTCCGGTCGGCGGGCCTGTGATCTACGGACATGGCTGGACCGTGAAGCCGAGGCGGCCCAATCGAATGACGATCTGGCCCGGCGCTTCGTTGAGGAATGCCGTCGGACGCAGACGATCTTGCCCGGTATATCGCGCATCGAGCGGCTTTGTGCCGATGCCTTGGTTGCTGCCGAGCGCCGGATAGAGGCCCGTATTGCCGACCGTCTCAATGAGGACATGCGCGCATCGCTCGACGCGCTGTTGACCGAGACGGTGGACGGAAAGGTAAGCCGGTTCATCTGGCTGCGCCGGTTCGAGGTGGGCAACAACTCCGCCGACATGAACCGCCTTTTGGACCGGCTGGAATTGCTGCAACAACTCGGTCTTGATGCCGCTTGCCTGGCCGGAGCTCCACCGCACCGGATCGCGCGGCTGCGTAGACAGGGCGAGCGCTACTTCACGGACGGATTGCAGGACATATCTGGCAACCGCCGACTTGCCATCCTTGCGGCCTGCGCGGTGGAATGGCGCTCGGTCATCGCGGACACCATCGTCGAAACCCATGATCGGATCGTCGGCAAGACCTGGCGCGAGGCGAAAAAGCTCTGCGAGGACCGGATCATGGATGCGAAGACTTCTGTGAAAGACACCCTCAAATCTTTCCTGTCGCTCGGCGCCGCGTTGCTCGCCGCGAGGAGTGACGCCGCTCCTCTGGACGAGGCGGTCGCGACAAACTGCGGCTGGGACGATCTGGAAAAACTGGTCGCCGGTTCGGCCACGCTGACAGACACGATGGACGCCAACCCGCTGGCCCATGTGGTGCTCGGATATCACCGCTTTCGACGCTATGCCCCACGGATGCTGGCGGCCCTCGATATCAGCGCCGCTTCTGTCGCAAAGCCGTTGATTGCGGCGGCAGAAATCATCAAGTCAGGAGGAGCGGCCCGACCAATAGGCTTTCTCGGACCGCGCTCGAAATGGCATCGACATCTGAAGGCACAGAACGCTGGCGACCATCGGCTTTGGGAAGTTGCCGTGTTGTGCCATCTGCGCGATGCCTTCCGCTCCGGTGACATCTGGCTGACCGGCTCCAGGCGTTATGGCGATGTCAAGGATGCCCTCGTCCCGATTGAGGTGGCGCAGGTGACCACAAAGCTGGTCGTGCCGTTCGACCCCGCCGAGTGGATTGCGGATCGCAAGGCACGGATGAGCAAAGCCCTCGAGCGGCTGGCGAAAGCTGCCAGAGCCGACGCAATTCCAGGCGGGTCGATTGTGGACGGCGTGCTGAAAACCGAACGCCTGACCGCCGCCGTTCCCGCAGAGGCTGACGAATTGGTGCTCGATCTCTACCGCCGCCTGCCCGATGTGCGGATTACCGACATCATGACGGAGGTGGACGCTGACACCGGCTTCACCGACGCCTTCTACCATCTGCGCACGGGCGCGCCCTGCAAGGACCGGATCGGGCTACTGAACGTCCTGCTCGCCGAGGGCATCAATCTCGGCCTGAGCAAGATGGCCGAGGCCTCCAACACTCATGACTATTTCCAGCTCTCACGCCTGTCGCGCTGGCATGTCGAGAGCGCGGCGATCAATCGTGCGCTCGCCACGGTGATCGAGGCACAGGCGGCTTTGCCGATGGTGCAGTTTTGGGGCACGGGCGACACCGCATCTTCAGACGGGCAGTTCTTCACCGCCGCCCGGCAGGGCGAAGCCATGAATCTCGTCAATGCGAAATACGGCAAAGAGCCGGGGCTTAAGGCTTATACCCACGTCTCCGACCAGTTCGGACCCTTCGCGACCCAGAACATCCCGGCGACCGTCAACGAAGCCCCCTACATTCTCGATGGCTTGCTGATGAACGAAACCGGCAAGCGGATCAGGGAGCAATACGCCGATACCGGCGGCTTCACAGATCACGTCTTCGCCGTGACCTCGCTGCTCGGCTATCGGTTCATTCCCCGCATCCGCGACCTGCCATCCACCCGGCTTTACGTCTTCGATCCAGGCGCAGCACCCAAGGCTCTGAAACCGCTGATCGGCGGGAAGATCAGGGAGAATGTGATCGTGGCCAACTGGCCGGACATTCTGCGCTGTGCCGCCACGATGGCCGCCGGGACCATGCCGCCCAGCCAGCTCCTGCGAAAATTCGCTGCCTATCCACGCCAACATGACCTTGCCGTCGCTTTGCGCGAGATCGGACGCATCGAACGAACCCTCTTCATCACCGAGTGGCTGCTTGATGCCGATATACAGCGCTGAGCCAATATCGGCCTCAAAAAGGGCGAAGCTCACCACGCGCTCAAGAACGCCCTACGTATCGGGCGGCAGGGCGAAATCCGGGACCGCACCGCAGAAGGCCAGCATTACCGCATGGCAGGTCTTAACCTCCTCGCCGCCCTCGTGATCTACTGGAACACCAAACATCTCGGCCATGCCATCAACGCCCGCCGGAAAGCCGGGCTCGACTGTACGCCTGATCTTCTCGCGCACATCTCGCCCCTCGGATGGGCACACGTCCTCCTCACGGGAGAATATCGATGGCCGAAGCGGTGACAGATGCGCTTAGGGTGTCATTTAGCACTCAGCCGGAACAGACCCCAATTACACCTATGTCGAAGCTAGCTGGACGCAGACACTACCAGACTGGG